>CAZDUU010000064.1:0-7611 GCA_964508675.1 uncultured Bacteroidales bacterium
AATGATACACTAAATAATTAAAATATGAAACTTGAAAAAATATACTTTGATGCTTACAAAAGCCTACTCAAAAAAGAATTAATTGTTACAAATGGATGTATAGGATTTGTGGGAATTAATGAATCTGGGAAATCAAATCTTCTTGAAGCAATAAGTATTTTAGGGAACAATCGTAATCTAAGGATTTCTGACACGCCTAGAATGGCTAAAGATTATTTTCCAAAAGTAAGGTATGAATTTAAACTCTCGCATGAAGAATGTTCAACAATAATTAACGATATAGTTTCTGAATTGGATAAACATTCAGTTATTAAAAAGATTTTCAACAATAAAGAATTTACACTTATTTATCATGTTGAGTTTGATAAAACACTAAATCAAGAGAATAGATATTTTACTTTAAATGGTATTACTTTAAATGAAAATGTTTTAATCCTTAGGCAGGGAAAAGGTATAAGCGAATATAAAGTTCAGGTCACAGATGTTTTTGTTCCTTTAAATGAGTTAACTGTTGTAAAAAAGGATTTATTTGAAAAACATGACACGTATTTAAACAATTGTGAAAAACTTAAAGAGATTGAGAGTAGTATTTTAACTCATGAGAAAGAACTTAATGAAATACTAAAAGAAATTACGACTGAACCGATTGACCAAGCAGCACCTGATAAAGAAATTAACGAAGTAAAAACGGAGTCCCTTGCTATTGTGAAGAAAAGAAAAGAGTTGCAGAAACAAAAGGATTTGAAAAATGAAATTGAAACTAAAATTGGGGAATTTAATTTGTTATCAACCATATCAAACAATAAAAAATTGCTTGATGATGCAATTAATAATATAGAAACAAAGGAAAAAGAAATAGAAGCGGTAAATACTCAAATAAAGGAATTAGAAGCAATAGCAACCAAGAATGCTCAACAAATTACATTATTAACTCAGCATCAAACATCATTAAAAAATTTAAATGCTGAACTAGAAAAATTAATAAAAAATAAGCAAAACCTTGAAAAAGTTATTGAACATCAAGAAGAACCAATAGCAGAAAAGTATACAGATAATATTAATGAACTAAAAAGTTATTTTTCTTCAAAATTAAATCAGAAGCTAAAAAGTTGGCTACCCAAAGTAGTTTATTGGGAACACAGTGATTCTTATATTTTAGAATCAAATACCCCGTTTAAAGATATTTTAGATAAAAAATCACTTGATGAACTCTCAAGACCGTTGGTTAATGTCTTTAGAATTTGTCTCGGTATTCAAACAATTGAAGATTTAAAAAATAAAATAGTTGAGATTCAACAAGATGAAAGCGAAAGAAGTAGATTAAATGATACGTTTAACAGAAAGTTTGATGAATTTTTAAAAGAAGTATGGTCAGATTATGACCAAAAGATAAAAATTAGCCTTGAAGAACATCAGATTAGGATACAATTTTTTGATCCAGAATGCATTAGTGCCAGTTATTATAGTATGCAAGAACGTAGTCAGGGTTGCCAAACCTTTATTTCATTTCTATTAACAATTGGAGCAGAAGCTAAAAAGAATGTAATTAAAGATACAGTACTTTTATTAGACGAACCCGAAACACATTTACATCCTTCAGGTGTAAGATATATGCTAAAAGAATTGATAAAGATTGCAGAGAATGGTAATAATGTGATATTTGCAACTCATTCAATTTTTATGATTGATAGAAACAATTTTGGTCGTCATATAATACTTACAAAAAACAAAGAACACACTGAAATACAACCATCTACTCATGAAAGAATTGGTTTTTTCTTACAAGAAGAAGTTTTATATGGTGCGTTAAATATCAATTTAAGTGAAGATTTCAAGTCTTCAAATCAATTTAATTTTGTCTTTGAAGGTGATGGTGATGCAATAATCTTCCGTTATTTTTACGAAAAACAACTTCTTGCCAAAGAAAGACCATTCCAAGATAAAAACACTTCATTTTATCATGGTGGTGGCTGTAAAGGAATAACCAAGTATTTTAACACTTCTCCAATTCAACTTGGTACAAAATGGGTTGTCATATTAGATAAGGATAATCCTGCAGATAGCCTAAAAAATATGATAGAAGGGCGATACAAAGATTATTTGAATCAGGATGTATTTGTTTTTCAATATGAAAGAAACGATTTGAAAGTTCTCGAATTGGAAGATATTTTGCCACCTAAAATAATAATTGAATCATATTTAGAAACAATTAAACATTTTAGTTTGACAATTGACAAAAGTGAGATAGAAAAATTAGTTTCTGACAAAGAACCTTTCATAAATTATAATGATTCTGTCATAAATAAATGTAAGCCAGAAAGTAAAGACGCATTCAAAGCAAAATTTAAAGAAAAATTAAACAATAGGATAGAAAAGGAGCTTGAAAGTATTAATGACAAACAGAGTTTTTCTCAATTTTTTTCAAGTTATGACAGTTGGGCAAAAGTGGTTATTGGAAAAATTAATGAAGGTATAAATAAGACGAAAAAATAAATTGCTGGTGCAATTACAATATATATATTCTCATCCCGTCCTCCGTTTATTCGCTTTTCTCATGAAAACGCTTCGCTAAGTAATTAACGAGGATTTTTTCCTGTTTTTCTCGCATACCCGCTCAATTTACTAAAAAATTAATAATTCGTTATCATCATCACATTATCAAATCCCCACATTATCAAATTACTACATCATCAAATTATCAAATCAAAATATTATCTGATCTTTTCAACGCTATTATCCGGTAGTATTTTTACAATGGACGAAGGCAGGCTTCGGGTCGTATCGTTTTGCCGGTATTGCACTGCGTAATCTACAGAATTTTTAATTGCCGGGCTGATCTCAGAAAAAATGGCAGGGTTGGCTTCACCCGAAATATTGGCCGAAGTACTTACAATCGGCTTTTTAAACGTTGATATCAGTGCTTTGCAAAAAGGTTCGTTCACCACACGGATAGCGATGCTTCCGTCCTGTCCGCAGATATGGGGAGAAAGATTTTTTGCTCTTGGAAATATAAGCGTCAAAGGTCGTTGGGCATTTTCTATCATCTCAAAAGCAATCTCGGGAACGTCTTCTACATATTTGAGGAGCATAGCCTCACTGTGTACCAATATAATGAACGGGTTCTGTGCAGGACGTTTCTTAATATCGTAAATTCGTTGAATAGCCTGGTCGTTGGTAGCATCACAACCCAAACCCCAAATGGTGTCGGTCGGATAAAGAATCACACCGCCATCAATGAGAATAGCCAGCGACTGCTCCAGATCGTCTTCGAAATTATCTAAGCTGTTCATACACTTTCATCAAATTATCGGCGCATTGCTTATCGTTGAAATGTCTGGCATAGGCACGGCCTTTTTCTATCATTTCTATCCTGCGTTCTTTATCGTTGAGTAGCGACAACAGCTCATGTGCCATATCTTCCGAATCGAGCGGGTTGGCATATGCCGAATGCGGGCCACCTGCTTCGGGAAAGCAACTTCCTTTTGAAGTAAGAACAGGTGTTCCCGATGCCTGCGCTTCCAGGATCGGAATCCCAAAACCTTCAAACAGTGACGGGTATATGAAAAGGCTTGCTCCCTGATAAATCCCGGGAAGTGAAGTATTGTCAACGTTTTCGATATGGATAATCTGTTTCTGCATGCCCTGCTTTTCAATCAACGGCTGCACTTTGGCCAAATAATAATCTGTTTTCCGGCCAATGACAACGAGTGGCATATCAATTTTGGCAATTCCCAGCGCTTCAATCAGCCGGTGAAGATTTTTGCGTTCTTCCACGGTTCCCACGTAAAGCAGGTATTTCTGAGGCAAAGCATATTTTTTCTGAATATCTTCCAATGCCTCCTTTTCCAGAAGCTTAAAAAACAATGGATTGCAACTTTGATACAAAACCCTTATTTTGTCAGGATTTACATTGTAAAATTCGGCTACATCGTTTGCTGTTTGCTGACTTACTGCAATCACTATATCGGAATATTGCGCCGCATAAGAAAATTTGCGGTTGTATATTTTCACATCCATGGGTTTGTACCACTGCGGAAAACGCTTAAAAATAAGATCGTGAATGGTAACCACTGATTTTACTTTCGTTGCCGGAATGCCAAAAGGCAATTCATTGCTCAGGCCATGGTAAATATTGGGTTTGTCTTTTGCCAGTTGCCCGTTGATGAGGAAAGAACGCCAATACGATTTAAAAACCTTACCATACCAAGAGTTTGGCAACATAAGCGTAGCATTCTTCGGATATTTAAACCTGTTCTTAAAATTGCGCGAAGGCGAATAAAGCCAGTACGAATGTTCGGGATAATAGGTAAAAAGCTGGCTGAGCGTATTGCGGCTGTAATTGCCCAATCCGGTATTGTTAAAAAAAGCACGTTTGGCGTCGAAAGCAATGATCATAACTATACCGATACGTTAAAATTGCGCAAAGTTTCGTTGAGTGAAGTTTTCAGGTTGGTACTTTCTTTTCTTTTACCAATGATGAGAGCACACGGAACCTGGTAATTTCCGGCGGGGAAGGATTTTGTATAGGAACCGGGAATCACTACTGAACGTTCAGGAACATAACCTTTGTATTCAATGGCTTCTTTTTGCGTAACATCAATAATTTTGGTGGATTGTGTAATCACCACGTTAGCTCCCAAAACAGCCTCGCGCCCTACCCTTGCTCCTTCGACCACAATACAACGTGAACCGATAAAACAGCCGTCTTCGATAATCACAGGACTGGCCTGCAAAGGTTCCAGAACGCCACCAATTCCCACTCCGCCGCTCAGATGAACGTTCTTACCAATCTGTGCACACGAACCAACGGTAGCCCATGTATCGACCATTGTTCCGGAATCAACATAAGCACCAATATTAACATACGAAGGCATGAGTACAACGCCTTTTTCGATATACGCTCCATAGCGTGCAACTGCATGTGGAACTGCACGTACACCCTGAATATCAAAATCGTTTTTCAACGGAATTTTATCGTAAAAGGTAAAAGGATCGTTTTCGATTTTTTTCATCGGTTGAATCTGAAAATAAAGCAAAATGGCTTTTTTGACCCACTCATTTACTACCCATGTATCGCCATGAGGTTCGGCAACGCGGAGAGTACCATTGTTGCATTGGGCAATCACTTCCTGAACAGCCTGCTTTACTTCAGCTTCATTTATCAGATTTTTATCATTCCAGGCTTTTTCTATAATGTTTTGCATATTTTCAGATTTAATACAAACTTACATAATTATTTGCATGCGACAAAAGTAATGAAAATTGCACTTGTGACGTTTATACAAAAACAATTTTTGTGATGTATTCTTTGCCGGCAATGGTATTAAGCTGATCAATCAGATCGTCTTGTGCAAGTCGAAGTTCATTTTTAATAATGGAAGAATGCACACCCACAAAAAGTGTATGCTCGCTGATATAAATTTTTTCGGTGTTCTTGGCTATATACGAACCTGCAACTTCGGGCCAGGCTGCAATTATTTTGGTTTGCAAAAGCTTATCGTCGAGCTTATAAGCCTCAATCAGTTCACGAATGGCATCGCCTATGGTGCGCGTGTTGTCTCTGCGTTGTTTATTGTTCATGTTGTGTAATTTGGCCGTTCATTACTTCAAAGATATGAATTTCGGACTTATTTCCCAAATCAAGTTGCGTAAATCGTTCCAGGTTGGTATGCGTGATAAAAACCTGAATTCCTTCGTTCATAACGGTATTAACAAGGTTTTTGACACGGTTATCGTCTAGTTTATCAAAAATATCGTCCAAAAGAAGAATCGGTTTAGCACTGAACTGTTTCAGATAATCCAAAATCGAAAGCTTCAGAGCCGTAAGATAAGTCTTTTGCTGTCCCTGCGAGGCAAAATAACGAATGGGTTTATCGCTGAGGAAAAATAACACATCGTCTTTATGAATGCCTGCAGTAGTCGTTTCTGCCAGAATATCTTTTTTCAGATTTTCTTTCAATAGCGACGAAAAATCGTTTTCTGTCAAAAGGCTACGGTACTCAAGATTTACTTTTTCATTTTCCTTTTGAGCAATCTGAGCATAAAAGCGATTAAAGATATTTTGTATTCCTTCAATAAACGTTTTTCTTGCTTCGAAAATATAACCAGCCGGTTTTTCGAGCTGCATGTCCATTATTTCGAGCATTTCCAGCTTGGCATACTCAGGCTGATCCGATTTCAGCAAGGCATTTCGTTGTTTCAGAATACGATTATAATCGTACAGGCTTCCCAGATAGATTTTATCATATTGCGATATAGTTGAATCCACTAGCCTGCGGCGGAACTCGCTTCCTTCGGTTATGATAAACTGGTCAAAAGGCGAAATCACCACTACCGGAATTCTTCCGATATGGTCGGCCATACGCGGATAGTCTTTGGTAAAATGCTTGAAATGCTTACGGCCTTCTTTATTTACCACGCACGAAAATTCTTCAAGGTTTTCGTCATTCTTGTATTTGCCGTGAACTCTGAAAAAATCGGTATTATTCAGAATATTTTCCGTATCGGTAGTGTTGATAAAGCTTTTGGTCAGCGAGAGATAGTGAATGGCATCGAGAATATTGGTCTTCCCTGCCCCGTTCTCACCAAAAATAAAATTCAGCGAGGGCGAAAAATTCAATTCCGCTTCTTCAATATTCTTAAACTGATGTAGATAAAGCTCTTTCAAAAACATATGCAAAGGTAGTTTTTTAAGTTGAAAGTTCATCAAGGAAAAAGATGAAAGTAATTTGAAAATATGAAGATGGGAAGATGTGAAAATTTGAAGATTACAGATTTGAAAATTCTTTTTAATGATGATAAAATTTAATTACATTAATCAATAAAAGTCATGTCTTTTTCTTAATATTCTTTTAAAGATGTTTTTTTTGTTCAGAAAAGAAAGTCTAATTTTGGAAGAATATTTTCAGAAGTATTCATTAATAATGAATTATGGCTAATAAGAAAAAAGTAATAGTAGTCGGAGGAGGCTTTGCGGGAATTAACCTGGTAAAAAAACTGGACACCAGAATTTTTGATGTTTTATTAATTGATAAAGTTAATCATCATCAGTTTCAGCCTCTGTTGTACCAGGTTGCCGCTTCGCAGATAGAACCTTCTACTATTTCGTTCCCGCTGAGGTATATTTTCAGAAGGAAAAAAGAAGTCAGGATTCGTTTAGGGAAAGTTGAAAGTGTCGATATTTCTCAAAATAAGCTCAAAACAAGCATTGGAGAGTTCGATTATGATTATCTTGTACTTGCCATGGGCTGTAAAACTAATTTTTTCCATAATGAAGAGTTAAGCAAACATGCGCTTTCCATAAAAACCACGTATGATGCCATCAAAATACGAAACAAAATCTTACAGAATTTTGAAGATATTATTAACTCGTCAGAACAGGAAAACGAAGCATTATACAATATTGTAATTGCAGGAGCAGGTCCCACAGGAGTTGAATTATCGGGGGCTTTTGTCGAAATAAAGAAAAATATTTTGCCAAAAGATTTTCATAAAATTGATTTTTCAAAACTCAAAATCACATTAATAGAAGGAAGCAACAATACTTTAATTAATATGAGTAAAAAAAGTCAGGACAACTCCATGAACTATCTTAAAAAACTTGGTGTCGAA
>CAZDUU010000065.1:0-7605 GCA_964508675.1 uncultured Bacteroidales bacterium
GATAGCTGCTGATATTATCATACACAGAGCGCATAAAGTTCCGGTAGGAAAAGATCAGGAACAGCATCTCGAAATGACACGAAACTTTGCTGCCCGTTTCAACAGAATGTATGGTGTGGAATATTTTCCGGAACCGGTAGCGTACAATTTTGGTGAACAACTGATAAAAATTCCCGGTTTGGACGGAAGTGGAAAAATGGGAAAATCAGAAGGGAATGCCATTAATCTGGCCGATAGTCCTGAAGTTATCCGCAAAAAAGTAATGAAAGCAGTTACCGACAGTGGCCCGACTGAGCCTAATCAACCTATGGCCGAAAGTATTGCCAACTTATTTCAACTGATGAAAGTAATGTCAAATCCGGAAACATATCAGTATTTTCTTGATAAATACAACGATTGTTCAATTCGTTATGGCGATTTAAAAAAACAGATAGCTGTAGATATTATTGCATTTACCAGCCCGATCCGCGAAAAAATAGAAGCTCTGTCGCAGGATACTGATTACCTGAGAAAAGTAATTAATTTGGGTGCAGAAAAAGCCCGCCAGAGTGCATCTAAAACATTAAATGAAGTAAGAGAAATCATAGGATTTAAGTCGTTTTAAAGTTCAGAATCTATTAATGGAATCCCTGGAAACGTTTGGTATCGGTTCTGGGATTGATGCAGATTACCGGAATTTTAGCATTATTGGCAATAATCTGTTGTTCTTCAGCAGCAAAAATATAATCGGTAAACTGTGGCGATTTGGTAGTCATGATAATTAAGCCGTCAGCTTTGATGGTGTTAGAAAAATCAATGATAGCATCTTCGAATTTTTTGTCAGACGGAGCGATGTGTATTTCGTAATTGATTTCGCGTTCTTCGAAATATTTTTTAGAAAACAAAAGGTTGGCCTTTACTTTCTTTAAATAAACTTCGTCGGTAATATTAACAACATAGAGAATCATGCTTGATCCGAAATAAACAGAAAGGTAATGAGCCCATTTTAATTTTTCCTTATTTTCAACGGTAAAGTCAATAGGAACAACTATTTTAGAGAAATAAACATCATTGGTTGGTTTTTCCTGAACAACAATAAACGGAATAGTAGAGTTGGCAATAACTTTTAACGCTTTGCTTCCGATCAATTTTTGCATGCCGGTAATTCCGTGAGTTCCCATAATAACAAAGATAGCAGAAAATTCTTCAGCGGCTTCCTTAATGGTATCATAAATATTACCTTCTTTAGCTGAATATTCTACTTCAACATCTTTTGGTAATGAAGATTGGGCAACGAATTTTTTTAGCTGTTCAATAGCATCAACAACTTCTTTTTCCTTTTTTACAACATTGAAAGCAACGATTTTAGCATTGATTTTTTTCGCTAAAATGGCAGCATGATGTAACGCATTCGTTGCAACTTCAGTAAAATCACACGGAACTAATAAGGTTTTTTTATTGTTTTCCATAATAAACTTTTTTGTATCAATCAATAAAAGATTAACTTTGTGGTTGATTTTTTTGCAAATTTAATAAAAAAACACCAAATTGTTAAAATATTTACAAATATTCTTCATTTTTCTTTCGGGAAGCCTTTTTGCACAATTTGAAGAAGCCGGGTTTCCATTTATTCAGAATTTCCCTCCCAAAGTATATGGTTACGAAAGCCAAAATTTCTCTGTTGTACAAAACAATCAGGGTATTTATTTCATTAGCAACGTAAGCGGAATATTGCAGTATGATGGTATTCACTGGAAACTGATTCCGGTTCAGGGAATTCCTAAATTGATTTCAGATGATAAAGGGATTGTTTATGCCGGTGTGTACAAGGATTTTGGCATGATAGCACAGGACGAAAAAAATAATTACTTTTTTAAATCTCTAATTGGTTCACAAAAGTTGAAAGAACAGATCAGCGATATTTCTGAACTGGTAAATTATAAGAACGAAGTATTATTTGTTGGAAATTACTCATATCTGTATGCTTATAATGGCAAAGGTATTCGTGTGGTTGACAGTACCTCTAATTTACTGGAGCTTTATAAAGTAAATGATAAGCTATTTGTTTTTAAGGAACCGGGAGGATTGTTCCAATATGCTAATGGTAACATGATTCTATGGCTGAGTTCAAAATCACTTCAAAATAAAATTATTGATATTATCATCCCATACTATGATAAGTTTTTAATAAAATTCAGAAATGAAAAAAGCTTTTATCTTCTTTCAAAAGCAGGGGAAATAACTCCCTTTCCGAATGAAGTAGAAAATTATCTAGATGAACATCAGTTTTCTACCTATATAATGACACCTGATTCCATTTACGTTTTTGGTACCCGAAGAGGCGGAGTTATTGGTATGGACGTGAAAGGTAAAGCGCTGTTGGAGCTTTCAACAGACAACCTTTTATTAAACGATAATGTAAATGGCCTGAATGTAGACAAGTGGAATAACGTGTGGGCTTCGCTCAATAACGGACTTGCCCGTATTGAGATTTTTTCTGCTTTCTCGTATTTTTCTTCTGTAAATGGGGTAAAAGGCGGGGTTTCTGATATCTGCAGATATAACAACAAAGTTTATATTGCCACAACTCAGGGATTGCGTTTTCTTGACAAATTATTCTTTTTAAAACAGACCATCCATGGTAACATGTTTAAGCTGATGAAAGAAATTCAGGTTGATTGTAATAAGCTGTTTGCAAATAAACATGGTCTTTTGGTAACGACTGACAATGGGCTGTATTTTATTGATAAAAACGAAAAAGTAAGCCTTATAAATAAAGAACATATATTTGAGCAAATTATTCAGACCGACTCTTTAAAAGAGAATTTACTCGTAGGTGTTGATAATGGAATAGGTCTTATTCATTTTAAGAATAATCAGCCCCAGTTTTTGTCCATTAAAACCGATTTTTTTGATCATATCAGAACCATTGCAAAAGATGAATCAGACGATACTTACTGGCTGGGAACCGATTATAATGGTGTTTACCATGTTTTTATTGACTTAGTAGCAGCTAAATCGGTTACTCTTGAACATTTTAAGTCGGGAAAAGGATTTGAAAATAACATAGGCTGGCTCGATGTATATTCCTCTTCAAAAGGTGTCTTGTTCAGTTCTCAAAAAGGCCTTTACTTGTTTAATAAAAAACAGAAAAGGTTTTATATTGACTCCATGTTTGTGAGCAGCTCAAGTTCCTGGATTTATCCGTTAAAAGAAGATTATTACAAAAATATATGGTTCAGCTCTGGTAAGGAAGGGATTTACGAAAAAGAAACAGGCGTTGCATTTTATAGGAATGGCAGATATAAAGTTGTAAAAAATCCATTTAAGGTAATCCGCGATTTTACAGTAGAATCCATTTATCCGGATATTAATGCCGTAACGTGGTTTGGTTCATTTGACGGACTTATTCGCTTTGATGCTAAAAAACTCACACAGGATACCAGCAAGCTGACGCTGTTCCTTTCTTCCATCATCGCAGGGAAAGATACCCTCTTTATAGAGAGTACCAATAAACACGAACTGGAAGAGAATAAAGTTAATTACAAGAACCACAATATCCGCTTTGACTTTATCTCCCCTTATTATGACGGTAAGAATAATGTTCAGTATCAATATTATTTGGAAGGATTTGATAAGGCTTGGTCTGATTGGACATGGAATACTTCTAAAGAATATACCAACCTGTTTGAAGGAAGCTATATTTTTCTCGTAAGGGCCAAAAATGTGTATGGAACTTTTTCCAACGAAATAACTTATTCCTTTAAAATTCTTCCGCCTGTCTACAGGCAGTGGTATGCTTATATACTTTATCTGGTTCTTTTGCTCAGTCTGGTTTTAATGATTTATCAATGGAGAGCATATGCGTTTGCACAGGAAAAACACCGAATTGAATCTGAACTAAATTTAAGGACTCGCCAGTTAGCAGAAGAAAAAGAAAAGGTAGAGGAACTGATTCGAAATATTCTGCCAGAAGGAACAGTAAAATCGCTCAAAGAAAAAGGAAGTGTTGATAAACAAAAGTATTCTTTAGTTACAGTTTTGTTCGCCGATGTTCAGGGATTTACACATATTGCAGAGCAAATGTCACCTGAAATGTTAATTGATGAACTAAACATTGTGTTTAAGAAGTTTGATGAAATTTGCGATGTTTATAAAGTAGAGAAAATTAAAACCATTGGAGATGCATACATGTGTGCAGGAGGTGTTCCCAAGAAAAACAGGACAAATCCGGTTGATGTGACTTTGGTTGCCATGAAAATGCAGGAATTTGTTAAAGCAAACCGGGATAAATTCAAATATCAGTGGTCTATTAGAATAGGCTTGCACTCCGGTTCTGTTGTTGCAGGAGTGGTTGGGAGTAAAAAATATACATACGATATCTGGGGCGATACGGTCAATATTGCTTCCCGCATGGAATCATCAAGTATTGCCGGTGAAATAAATATTTCAGGCGATATTTACGGACGAATTAAAGATTATTTCGAATGTGAATACAGGGGCAAACTTCCCGTTAAGCATAAAGGTGAGATTGATATGTATTTCGTAAAATCAATTAAACCTAATATGGCTCAGGTCGATAATCCAAATGAGCCCAATAAGGATTTTATGCTGAAACTACAATTTCTGCGCTATGACGATCTGGAAGAATACGTGCTACATAAACTTGAAAATTCACTTCCCAAAAACCTTTATTATCATGATGTAAAACATACCATCGACGTAATAACCCAGGTCGAAATGCTTGCATTAGGTGAAAAAGTTACACGCGAAGAATTGTTGCTTCTGAAAACTTCCGCTTTATTGCACGATACAGGCTTTATGTTTGGCTATGACGATCACGAAGAACTGAGTGTGAAATTTGCACGCGAAACACTGCCTAGTTTCAGTTTTTCACAACCTCAGATAGACATTATAAGCCGCTTGATTTATGCAACGAAGTTTCCACCTGAGCCAAAAGATCATTTGGAACGCATTGTTTGTGATGCCGATTTGGATTATCTGGGACGAAGCGACTTTATTCCCGTATCACAGAACCTGTTCAGGGAATTATTCGAAAGAGGTAAAATACGCTCTGTTGATGCGTGGAATAAAATGCAATATGAATTTATCAGAAAACATCAGTATTTTACAGAAACAGCCAAGCGTAAGCGCAATATAAATAAAACAAACCAGCTGGATGAGTTAGATAAGTTAATTTAGTTATGAAGAAAAGGGTATATATAATTATAGGGATTATTTTAGGCGTTTTAGTAATAGACCAGATAATTAAATGGTATGTTAAAACCCACTTTATGCTTGGGGAAGATTATAAAATCTTTGGTTGGTTTTACATCCATTTTACAGAAAACCCGGGAATGGCATTTGGTCTTACCTTGTCAGACGGTGACATTGGAAAGCTGCTGTTGTCGCTCTTAAGGATTGTGGCAGCAATAGCAATTGGATGGTACCTTGTTAAGCTGGTCAAAGAAAAAGCAAAGATTATTTTTATATCTGCTATCTCTTTTATTTGGGCCGGAGCTGTTGGAAATATTATTGACAGTCTTTTTTACGGACTGATTTATAATAGCAGTGAAGGGCAGATAGCTCAACTTTTTCCTGCCGAAGGAGGATATGGAACTTTCTTGCATGGCAAAGTTGTCGACATGCTGTATTTCCCTTTAATTGAAGGACATTTTCCATCATGGTTCCCTATATGGGGAAATGAGCCATTTATTTTTTTCAGACCTGTATTTAACATAGCAGACTCTTCTATTACAGTCGGGGTCTTATTAGTGATTCTTTTTTACAACAAAATTTTTCCTAAAAAATTAAAAAATTGACAGATATTTTGTAATATTGTATCAAAAATAAACTCAATAGCTATGAAAAACTTAAAGATAATCATACTTTTAATTCCAATTCTTTTTGGATGTAATGGAAATCAGAACCAAAGTTTAAACGACTCTGATTCTTCCACATTAACTATTGATACTGTTCATACAAACAGGGTAAAGAAAATTTTTTATAATGTGCCTTCTCCTATTGAAATGTCTTCAGTTATTCAAAGAAGCGGTGCGCAATTTAAAGGCGAAGTACTTTGTCCATATAAAAATATTGATAAATACACTTCAATGTCAAAGCAGGCTTTAATGCTTGGTGTTTATGGAAGCGACTTGTCTTATGTCCGTCTGTTTGAACAGATTCAGCTAGCCATTAATTATCTTTCTACCATCAAAAAATTATGTGATGGAATTGAAATTCCAGAAGATCAGGGTTCTATGGCCATCCAAAGAATGGAAAAAAATATTGACAAGAAAGATTCATTGCTCCAGATTATTTCAGAAACCTATGCTTCGGCTGATGCATACCTGAAAGATAATGGCAGAGGAAATACTGCAACATTGGTTATCTTGGGCGGATGGATTGAATCGCTTTATATTGCTACACAAATTGCTGATTATGCCAATCCTTCCAACAAAGAAATTGTGGACAGAATCGGTGAACAAAAATTTTCTCTCGGAAACATGATTGAACTTATAAAAGCCTATCCGGAAGATAAAGAACTACAATCGTACCTTACAAACCTGGAAGATTTAAAAACGATATACGACAACGTTAATATTGAATATGTAAAAGGTGACATTGTAACCGACCAGACCAAAAAGATGACAACGATATATAGTGTGGCAAAGGTTCAATTTAACAAAGAAACCTTTGAAAAAATTAAAACATTGGCAAAACAAATACGTACAAATATTGTGAAATTTTAATGAAGAACAACTATGAAAATTTTTGGATTATTATTGGCTTTTATAATGCTGGGAACGGTTAGCAGCTATTCTCAGTGTAAGGGTTTTACAAAAAAGGAGTGCGTTCCACTTATTAAGCCTTTTACTTATAACGGTCAGCTTAATATGGCTGTGCTAAATCCGGGTGACGTTGCTGAATTAGTTGTTACTTTTTATAAAGGTCAGGATTATAGACTATTTGTTTGTTCGCAGGATAACTTAGGTAAAGTTGAATTTAAATTATTGGATTCAGATAGAAATACCTTGTTTTATAATAAGGATCATGATTTTGTGAATCACTGGGATTTTCATTCCAATGCTACTCAACAGTTAATTGTTCAGGTTCGAGTTCCTCAGGTTGATGAAGAAGTTGCTGTTACTGCATCTGGCTGCGTGTCTATTCTCATCGGATTTAAGGAATAAGGTTTTCTGACATTAAGAGTTTATTTTACATAAAAAGAACTACATCTTTCATTGAAATTTATACACCTGTATAAATTTTAACTATGGCAAAAAAGGTACTCATCATAGGTGGTCTAGGATTTATCGGATACAATCTTGCAAAAAAGATAGTTGAAGAAAAGAATTTTGAAGTTTATGTAATTGATTCACTTATTAATTATTTACCCAATAATTTCAATGCTTGGAGTTACTATACTTCTTTCAGGAAAAATCATCTGGAGTCTTTGGAAGTGATAGTAATGATTGAAAACCTTAATAATACCAATTTTCGACAACTTTATTTTTCTATAAAGCCTGATTATATTATTAATCTGGCTTCCATGCCGGTGGCTTTATTGGCTGATTTGAACCCCGTAAATGCAAAAAACGATATTTTTGATTCTAATTTTCAGTT
>CAZDUU010000066.1:0-7533 GCA_964508675.1 uncultured Bacteroidales bacterium
AATGAATAACGTAATGCAGCGTCATAGCAATCCATAGCGGCACCAACTGCACCCCATGCAATACCATAACGTGCGCTGTTTAAACAAGACATAGGTCCTTTTAACCCTTGAACATTGGGGAGTAAGTTTTCTTTTGGAATAACAACTTCGTCAAAAATAAGTTCGCCGGTAGCTGAAGCACGCAATGACCATTTATTATGGGTTTCAGGAGCAGTAAATCCTTTCATGCCTTTTTCTACGATAACACCGCGAACGATTCCGTTATCATCTTTTGCCCAAACAACAGCGATGTCTGCAATATTTGCATTGGTAATCCACATTTTGGCACCATGCAGAATATAATGATCACCTTTATCATACAAACGGGTTACCATACTTCCGGGGTCACTACCGTGGTTGGGTTCAGTTAAACCAAAACAGCCGATAATTTCACCGGTTGCTAATTTGGGTAAATATTTCATTTTTTGTTCTTCGCTTCCGAATTCCCATATTGGATACATTACCAGTGAAGTCTGAACAGAAGCAGCTGAACGAATACCACTGTCTCCGCGTTCCAATTCCTGCATAATCAATCCATATGACAGGTAATCCAACCCTGCACCACCGTATTGTTCGGGAATAAAAGGTCCGTATGCTCCAATCTGACCTAATTGTTTAATGAGTTCAAAAGGAATCTGGTGTTTTTGATTTAAATCTTCGATTACAGGTTTTACTTCACGGTTAACCCAATCTCTGATAGAATCGCGAACAATTTTATGTTCTTCGCTTAATAAATCATCTACCAAAAAATAATCAGGCGCATTGTATTGAACAGTTGCAGACATAAATTAAAGTTTTAATTGGTTAATTTTATCCAAACGTACAAAGGATTTATGGTATGTGCAAATGATATTTGTCAAGTGAATTAAATATTTTTATTTGCGTATATGGCTGATAATTATAGTAGTTGTAAAAAAATCCCAATTTTTATTCAAAATACTAGAGATATAAAAATATTTTTTTTTACTTTTGCTAATTCATTTTGGTGAAATGCTGATAAAATTAAAGTCAATAATTATCATTCTGATTCTTTCGGGGGCCTATTTAACTTTTCATTCGTGCTCGGGTGATGCATTTTCTGGAAAGCTAAATGAAGGGACTATTGAGTATGATATGATTTATCTGCAGGACGAGAAGGACAATCCGTTAATCAGCTTATTGCCAACCACAATGACACTTAAAATCAAAGACAATAATTCCATACAAAAAATTGAAGGCTGGATGGGAGTTTTTCAAATGGCCGGTATTGCAAAACGTGAAGACAATTATAAAGCTGCCTATTTGAAAATTATGGGCGAAAAATATGTCTTTGAAACAACCATGGATGGACCATCATTCGGTTTTGATGAATATCCTAATATGAAGCTTGTGCCTAATGATTCAGTAAAAACAATTGCCGGATATAAATGTAAAGGATTTAATGTCTTTTTAAATGATTCGGACAAAGCAGCATTCGCTATATATTATACCAACGAAATCCGTTTAGATAATCCTAATTGCAATAATCCTTTTTCTGAAGTAAAAGGAGTTTTATTGGACTATCAAATGAATTTTCAAAAAATTCCGGTTCATATTGTTGCTAAAAAAGCCGTTAAAGAAGATATTACCGATGATGAATTTTTGGTTCCTGACGGATTCCAGAAAGTATCAAAAGATAAAATTCAGGAAGTAATTAATAACTTAATGTAAATCTATATGAAAAAACTATTTTTATTTAGTCTTTTAAGCGTTTTCATGCTCTCATTAAATGCACAAAAAGATAAAAAAGCTGCCGGATTTGAAGGAACTATTACATATACTGTGACTACAGAAGGCCAAATAGATCCTAATGCAATGGCACAGATGCCTACAGAAGTTGTATGGACATTCAAAGGTCCAAAATCTTCGATGCTCGTGAAGACTGGTTTCGGAAATATTACAATTATTGCAAATGCAGATACTAAAGAACAGGTGGTACTTTATGATGCAATGGGACAAAAAATGGCAATAAAATCGACCAAAGAAGAAACTGAAAAATCAATCTCCGAAATTCCCGAAGCTAAGGTTACAGAAACAACTGAAACAAAGAAGGTTTTAAATTACAACTGTAAAAAAATTGAAATGGAAGATGATAAAGGAAATAAATCAACCATATTTGTAACGAATGATTTGGATGTTCCTAATGCTAACTGGAATACTCAATATAAAAGCATTAAAGGTTTAATGTTGGAATATTCTCAGAAAGCTACTGCTGACAGTGATGCAAAGCTTATTTTTACAGCAAAAGAAGTAAAAAAAGGAAAAATTAAAGACGCTGCTTTTGAAATCCCTGCTGATTTCAAACAAATGACAATGAATGAATTCAAACAAATGTTTGGCGGTGGCGAAGAATAATATTTAATAAACAGACTGATCAAATCCTCTATGTCTAGATAGGGGATTTTTTCATTTTTTTGTGAATAAAATGGCTAAGAAAAAGAAAGCAAAAGAAACAGAATCTGAAGATTTCGTTCAGGAAGAAAAACAAAATGTTTTTTCAATCGTTTCCTTTGTAAAAGATGAGAGAACTCGATTTATTACTGCTTTAATTCTTTTGTTTTTTGCTGTTTTCCTTGTATTTTCTTTTGTCTCTTATATTTTCACATGGTCTGACGACCAAAGTAAAATAACTCAACCTTTTTTTTCGTATCTCTTTAATCCAGATATTGATGCTGAAAACTGGGCAGGGAAATTGGGTGCTTACGTCAGTCATGTTTTATTTCACAATACATTCGGAATCGCTTCACTTTCATTAATTTTATTGATGGTAGTTGTCGCACTCCGCTTGGTAAAGGTAAAGCTGATGTCAATCAGAAAGCTTATTAGATATCTGATATTTTTAACTCTGTGGGTTTCATTATTTTTGGGATACTGGTTTGAAACAAATTATTTCTATCTGGGTGGTGCTAACGGGTACTACATGTCACGGTGGTTTAATACAATAATTGGCAGCTTTGGAACTCTCGTTTTATTATTTGTTTCAGCATTTGCATTTGTAATTATTGCATTTAAAGAAGCTTTACCTGCAATCAAAAGGTTTTTTTCTTCTTTTAAACCCAGACAAAAACCTGTTCCAGCTTTAACCAATGGCGAAAATATGGAAGAGGTTAACGAAGAAAAAGATTTAGCTGAAGAAAATTTTGAAACTAAAAATAATGATATTGTCCATAATGAAGAACAAAATGAGATTGCAGACAATTTAGCAGAAGAGGATGAAGAAGACATTCCCAAGATAACCCTTAAGGAAATTCCATCAGAAAAGGAAGGAGATGTTAGTCTGATTATAGAACGGGTAGGAGATGATGAAAAAGAACCTTACCAGCTGAGTCAGGAGTTGGTTGAACAATACGGAGAATTTGACATTCGTCTGGATGCACCAAAATACCAGTTTCCTACATTGGATTTATTAGATGAACATAAAGACGAAAATAATCAGGTAAGCGAGGAAGAATTACTGGCTAATAAAAACAGAATTATTGAAACACTGAAAAATTACGGAATTCAGATAAATCAGATAAAAGCAACTATCGGCCCTACAGTTACTCTTTACGAAATTGTTCCGGCACCCGGCGTAAAAATTTCAAAGATTAAAAATCTGGAGGACGATATTGCACTTAGTCTCGCTGCTCTTGGAATCCGTATTATTGCGCCTATTCCTGGAAAAGGAACTATTGGGATAGAAGTTCCAAACCAGAACCCACAAACTGTTTCCATGAAAAACGTAATAGGAAGCAGTAAATTTCAGGAAAGCAAATATGAACTTCCGGTTGCGCTGGGTAAAACCATTCAGAATGAAGTTTTTGTATTCGATTTGGCAAAAGCTCCACACTTATTAGTAGCAGGTGCTACCGGGCAAGGTAAATCAGTAGGTTTAAACGCCATCATTACATCATTACTTTATAAAAAACATCCGTCTGAATTGAAAATAGTCATGATTGACCCGAAGAAAATCGAACTTTCTGACTATGCAAAAATCGAAAATCATTTTCTGGCAAAACTTCCCGATGAGGAAGAACCCATTAT
This sequence comes from uncultured Bacteroidales bacterium, assembly GCA_964508675.1. Classification (GTDB taxonomy): domain Bacteria; phylum Bacteroidota; class Bacteroidia; order Bacteroidales; family GWA2-32-17; genus Ch61. The sequence continues at coordinate 4,081 of CAZDUU010000066.1, forward strand.
CACCGATGTCCAGAAAGTTAAAAATACACTGAAGTCCTTAACCGTCGAAATGGACAAGCGTTATGATTTACTGAAAGAAGTGGGTGGAATCAGAACGATTAAAGAATATAACGAAAAACTTAAAAAGCGTGAGATAAGCCCGACAAAATATCCATATATGCCATACATTATTGTGGTGGTGGATGAGTTCGCCGATTTAATTATTACAGCAGGAAGAGAAATCGAAGAACCTATTGCCCGTATTGCACAGTTAGCACGTGCTGTGGGGATTCATTTAATTATTGCAACTCAAAGACCTTCAACAAATATCATTACCGGTTCAATAAAAGCTAATTTCCCGACCCGTATTGCTTTTAGAGTAACTTCCATGATTGACAGCCGGACAATTATTGATACACCCGGTGCAAATCAGCTGATAGGCCGTGGCGATATGCTCATTTCTATGGGTAGCGATATGGTTCGTGTTCAATGTGCTTTTGTCGATGCAAAAGAAGTCTCACGCATTGTTGATCATATTTCACAGCAACAGGCACCTGCCAATCATTTTTATTTACCCCAGGTTGTGGACGAAAGCTCCATGCTCAGCAATGTGGACGGAATGGATAATGGAAAATTAGATGATATTTTCCCCGATGTCTGTCGTTTAATCGTTACTTCTCAGATGGGAAGTACATCACTTATTCAGCGTAAGTTTTCTATTGGATATGCTCGTGCTGGAAGAATTATGGATCAGTTAGAAGAAGCAAAGATTGTTGGACCGCCCGAAGGAAGCAAACCACGTCAGGTATTAATTCAGGATCTGAATTATTTGGAACAGATTTTGAAAGACCTGGGCTTTTAAAAATTTTTTAGTATGAAAAATAATGTTGTAGTATTCAATATCTATAATCGAAAAATATTTAGTCTTATGAAATTATTATTAAGTACTTTGTTCATTTTTACCTATCTTTTTCAGGGGTATTCCCAATCCAATCCTACAGCAAATTACAAAGAAGTTGACCCAAAAGCTAAAGAAATTTTAGATAAAGTTTCTGCAAAAAATAAAGCTTTTAAAACCATTAAAGCTGATTTCGCAATTATTCTCGAAAATAAAAAAGAAAATATAAAAGACTCCAAAAAAGGTTTTATCTGGATTAAAGGAAATAAGTACAAAGTTGATTTATCTGCTTCCACTATTTTTTTTGATGGCAAAACTCAATGGACATTTATGAAAGAATCCAACGAAGTTAACATTTCCAATCCCGATCCGAATGATGATAATACTTTAAATCCGGCAAAGATTTTTTCAATTTATGAAAACGGATATAAAATTCGTTTTATTAAAGAAAAATTTGAAAAAAACAGGGCTATTTACGAAATAGAGCTTTACCCTAAAGATCTGAAAAAAGATTTTACTAAGATTAGTCTGAAAATTGATAAAGATAAAATGCAGATTTTTAGCATGAAACGCATTGGAAAAGATGGTACAGATTTTTATTTAGAAATTATCAATGTTAAGCCAAACGAAGATATGGCTGACAATCTTTTTGTTTTTGACAAGACCAAATACCCGAAAGTTGAAGTAAACGATATGCGTGATTGATATGCAGTTTATTGAACTTGTAGAAAAACGTCAGAGCGATAGAAAATACATTCAAAGAACAATTTTAAAAACCGATTTGCTCAAAATTATAGAGGCAGGTCGTTTGGCACCTTCAGCCAGCAATTCTCAACCATGGACCTTTGTAATCGCAGAAAATACAGATATTAAAAGTAAAGTTGCTGAAGCAACTGTAACGAAAGGTTTGCCAATAAATAAATTTGCTTTCGATGCTTCTATCATAGTCGCCATCGTAATTGAGCAACCGAAAACACTGACCCGATTTGCCGGCTGGTTGAAAAAACGTGATTTCCCATGGATTGATATAGGAATTACAGCAGAACATATGTGTCTCCAGGCGGCTGAACTGGGAATAGGAAGTTGTATGATAGGTTGGTTCGATGAAAAAGCTGTAAAATCTGCATTAAAAATTCCTTCCTCAAAAAGAGTAGGGCTGCTGATTACTTTTGGATACACTCCCGAAAATTATTTGCATCGTCAGAAAATTAGGAAACCAATGGATAAGGTTTTGAAATTTAATAGCTATTAAATTTTTAAATCTTCACATTTCCAAATTTTAAATTGATACTTACACGTAGACAATCTTTTTAGCATCTAAAATATTTTCGCCGTCCCACCTGTACGAGGTCAGATAACCACCTTTGGCACCACCAAAGTCGAGACAGCATTTTGTAGGTGAAGTCAGATAAGGAAAGCCTTGTAAGTTGAAATGACCGAAAAATACCGGTTCTTTTTGAAGTTTAATTTGAAAATGTTCAAAGTTGATTTCCGACTCAAGCTCTTTGGGAAAATGCTCTGATTTGTGCATAAACATTTGTGATACAGGAATCTCTTTTTCACTTTCCCACCATTTATATCTGAAAAAAACAGGTTTAAGGCTCTTTTCATTCTTAAATTTATAGGTAATTCCCATGATGGTTTTATTCAGATTTTCCTTATATTCAGGATTAACGGCAATAAATTCAATCATTTTTTTTACGCTGTTGTTTTCTGAAAGAAACGGATAAAAGTTTTCGTCCCATATGGCGTGAACAGCTTTAGTGTTATCAAAATCCAGAAATAAGGGGAGTTGACATATCCATTGGATATAATCTTCCAGCTTTGATTTTTTGTTGTAGAATGTAATATACAATGAGAAATAGACGCGCTGAAGATAATACCATAAAGTACTCTTGTTAAAGAGTGTTTTATGATAGAGCAAAGCCAAAAAGTATTCGTGATTTCCGCTGATAATGTAAGCATTGCCGGATTGATGCATTTTTTGAAGGCACGACAAAACTTCTTCGTTTTGCATCCCGACGTTGATAAAATCGCCCAATACTACAATTTTTCTGTCTTCAGGGTGGAAAAATAATTTTGTTTGAGAATTGAACCGATAACCTAATTTTTCTAAAAGCTGGGTGAATTTAGTGTAATGACCATGAATGTCTCCTATAAAATCAAGTGAATACAATTGGTATAATTTGTTCGCTCAAAAATAGTTATATTTTTGTGAAAATGTTCATCATATATAACGGAATTCATTAATATTGATAATAATGATTATTTAATCAACTAGTTATTAAAAAGCGTGCATTATTAATCCATTCTTCACTTAAGTCTTTTTTATTTAATTCAATATAATTATTTAATTTATCTGAAAGGGAATTAGTATCGTTACTAATCACTATTTTTTTGTAAAGTTTTTCAATATATGTATTCTTATATTTTAACCAGCTTATTTCTAAATATCCAAATTCATGGCCTTCTTTTAAGCAACTTTTATTTTGATAACTGATATTTTGTTTTATTAGTTTTTCTTCAAAAATTTTATCAATTACAAATAGATGGCCTTTTTGAGCTTTAAATTTGTA
>CAZDUU010000067.1:0-7486 GCA_964508675.1 uncultured Bacteroidales bacterium
CGAAATCAGGTTGGAATTTTACATTAAAAAACTTCAGATCGAATCGCGTGTTCTGGGAAATTTGATTGATAACCACATTATTCCGGCAGCGCTGAAATTCCAGCAATTGCTCCTCGATATCATTACCAAGTTCAATAAAATAGGGGCAAACGAAAAAACCTATTCCATGCAGTATAAGCTTTTGCAGGAGCTAAACGAACATACACAGGCTGTTTACGTGCTGAAAAACGAAATGGAAGAAGCACGCAAAAATGCCAACAGCAAAACCGACATTAAGCTAAAAGCCAGTGAATACTCGGAAAAAGTAAAACCATATATGGAAAAACTTCGCTATCACGCCGATAAAATAGAACTGATAGTAGATAACCAGGACTGGCCGCTGCCCAAATACCGCGAACTTTTATTTATTAGATAGGTTAAAGTATAAAGGTGAAAGTCAAAAGTAAGAATTCAAATTTATTAATTAAAAAAACACCTCACGCTGTCATGCTGTCTCGTTGTTTGTAACGAGACGAAGCATTTCTTCAAACCCTTATCTTAGAGAAGGCAGAATTACTCGCTATCGCTTAGTGAGACGCTTCGCTTAGTTAAGAAGGTAAAAGTAGAAAGGATAAAGGAATTGAACTGCATTTTTTTTGATTTACGTTGAAATATTTTCACTTACTATTTGTTTTATTTTAAAATAAGCTATCTTTGTATAGTAAATAAGCACGATTTATAGTGTAAATCAAGGTATCTGCATTTATGAAAATTTACATAAAAAATATGGTCTGTAATCGCTGCATTATGGTGGTGAAAAACGAGTTGGCCAGACTGGGATTTAATCCTGCCAGTGTAATACTGGGCGAAGTGGAATTAGAAAAAGATATCAGCGACCACGAAAAGGAAACGATCGGCAATCATCTGCAAACATTCGGATTTGAACTTATTGACAATAAAAAAAGCCGTATTATCGGACAAATAAAATCTTCGATTATTGAGTTGGTGCATCAGAAAAACAATGATCTTAAAATCAATCTTTCTGACTATTTAAGCGAAAAATTGCAGCATGGTTACACGTATCTCTCCAACCTTTTTTCCGAAGTGGAAGGAACCACTATTGAGAAATATTTTATTGCACAGAAAATTGAAAAAGTAAAAGAATTGTTGGTATATGACGAGCTTACCTTAAGCGAGATTGCTTTTCAGATGAATTATTCGAGCGTTGCCCATTTAAGCAATCAGTTTAAAAAAGTTACAGGTCTGACACCCAGTCACTTTAAAAATATCAGAACAGATAAACGCAAGCCGCTGGACGAGGTGTAAAAGATGTAAGTATTTTCAAAAATCATGTAACGCTTCCGGCTTATTTTTCACGAACTTTGCTTTATAATCAAAAGCAAAGCCATGAAATCAAATCATCAGGAAATATGGATACCGCTTGACGGAGTTGAAAGTGAGCACGGAGCTCTAATTGTGGATAATGGTATTGCAAAGATCAAAGGAATAGAGTTGCACAGAGTAGAACTCAACAACAAACGGGCGATTATTCAGACAAATAATCAGGAAACAATTTCAGAAGTCGTGAAAACAATCAGAGACCTGGGCTATGATGTTTCTACCGTAAAAAAAACATATCCTGTACTGGAAATGACGTGTGCATCATGCGCCATCAATGTAGAAACAATGCTTAATTCGCTTACAGGCGTTATAAATGCCAGCGTAAATTTCGCTACTGCAAACGTTTTTGTTGAATTTATTCCGGGATTGATACTTGCAGAAGATTTAAAAAAGGCTGCTCAAAGTATCGGTTATGATTTAATGATCGACGAAAGTTCCTCAGCCGGTGAAACCATTGAACAAATCCAACACGAAAAATTTATCCGGTTGAAAAAGAAAACATATTGGGCTTTGGCGCTTTCTATTCCAATAGTAATCACAGGAATGTTTTTTATGGATTTTCCTTACGCTGCCGAAATAATGTGGGCTATGAGCACTCCGGTTGTTTTGTGGTTTGGGAAAGATTTTTACATCAACGCATGGAAACAGGCCAGACACCGCTCTGCAAACATGGACACATTAGTTGCCCTGAGCACAGGCGTAGCATATTCCTTCAGCGTTTTTAACACGGTTTATCCTCAGTTCTGGATCGAAAGAGGTTTGCACGCACACGTTTATTTCGAAGCCTCGGCAGTCATTATCGCCTTTATCTTATTGGGGAAACTACTGGAAGAAAAAGCCAAAAGCAATACCTCAACGGCCATAAAAAAACTGATGGGATTGCAACCTAAGACCGTTACTATTATTAATGAAAATGGACAGCAGATGCAAATTCCGATCGAAAAAGTTGAAATAGGAAATATGGTAATGGTAAAACCCGGAGAAAAAATCGCAGTGGATGGAACGGTTGCTGAAGGCAGCTCATTTGTGGACGAAAGCATGTTGAGCGGAGAGCCCGTCCCTGTTCTGAAAAGCAAAAACGATAAGGTATTTGCAGGAACCATCAACCAAAAAGGCAGTTTTCAATTCAGGGCAGAAAAAGTCGGAAGCGAAACCATGCTTGCACATATCATTAAAACCGTTCAGGACGCCCAGGGAAGTAAAGCACCCGTGCAAAAAATGGTCGATAAGATTGCCGGCATTTTCGTTCCGGTCGTAATAACACTCGCCCTTGTTGCCTTCATCGTATGGAACATATCGGGCGTTGACAATGCTTTTACTCATGGATTACTGGCACTTGTCACGGTATTGGTAATTGCATGTCCTTGTGCTTTGGGATTGGCTACTCCTACCGCTATAATGGTGGGTGTGGGCAAAGGTGCGGAAAAAGGGATTTTGATAAAGGATGCCGAAAGCCTTGAAATGGCTAAAAAAGTAACAGCCGTAGTACTCGATAAAACAGGAACCATCACAGAAGGCAGGCCTGTAGTTATTAATGACTACTGGACCGACGAAAACCCTGTTCTGAAACAACTGCTTTTTAGTATTGAAAAGAAATCTGAACATCCGCTGGCCGAAGCTGTTGTTGAGCATTTAAAAATAATGGATACCGTTGCCTTGTCAACATTCGAAAGCATCACCGGAAAAGGAGTCAGGGCCTCGGTTAATAACGAGACTTATTACATCGGAAATCAAAACTTTATTCGTGAAAATAATATTTTCACCGAAGGTGCGCTCTCCGAAAAAGCCGATCAATGGAGCAACGAAGCTCAAACGGTGATATGGTTCGCCGACAGTAAAAAAGTTATAGCTCTGTTAGCGATAGCCGACCAGATAAAACCTTCGTCTCAGAAAGCGGTCAGCGAATTGCAGGAATCGGGAATTGAAGTGCACATGCTTACCGGCGACAACGAAAGGACAGCCATGTCCATGGCCGGGAAAACCGGCATAAAATATTACAAAGCCGAGGTATTGCCCGAACAAAAAGCTGCTTATATTAAAGAATTGCAATCGAAAGGGAAAATAGTGGCTATGGTGGGCGACGGGATCAACGACAGCACAGCACTGGCCCAGGCCGATGTAAGCATTGCCATGGGCAAAGGAAGCGACATTGCCATGGATGTAGCAAAAATGACCATTATCTCATCCGATTTAACCAAAATACCCGAAGCCATACGCTTGTCAAAATCAACGGTAAACACTATCAAACAAAACCTGTTCTGGGCATTTATATACAACATGATAGGAATACCTGTAGCTGCAGGTATTCTGTACCCGGTCAACGGCTTTTTGCTGAACCCTATACTGGCAGGTGCAGCCATGGCTTTGAGCAGCGTGAGCGTTGTAAGCAACAGTCTGCGACTGAAGTGGAAAAAATAAGCTGTAAATCTTATAAATCAATTCAAAAAAGATGTAACCAGTTTCTATTAAAAAATTGCGAAATTTGTATATCCATGTTTAACTCAAAAAAATATTTCATATGAGCGATAACCATAAAATATTGAAATTTAAGACCAACATCAACTGTGGCGGATGTGTGGCCAGGGTCACCCCTTTTCTGAACGGAGTAAAAGGCATCGGACATTGGGAAGTGGATACCACCAACAGGGAAAAAATCCTGACCGTGGATTCCGAAGGAATAACAGAAGCTGAAGTAATACAAAAAGTTCAGGAAGCCGGCTATAAAATTGAACCGCTTCAGTCGTAAGCCTTAAACTGCTGTCACTTTCTTAAAACATTGGTTTTGGCAGGATATCAGGAAAAATATGCCTTGTGTCCTGCAACTATTGTGCATAAAAATATTTTTCACTTACCATTTGTTGGATTGTAAAAAAAGGTATCTTTGTAAAAAAAAGAATACCATAAAGTTATGCATCTTAACAAGTTGACAGTATATGGCAAAAACAATAATAAGAAAGAAATATGAACATTTACACAATTTCTTTTGACTTATCAAATCCAGGAAGAGATTATGAGTCATTATCCAATGCCATAAAAAGTTATGGCAATTGGTGGCATCAATCGGGTTCGGTTTGGTTGATTGCATCCAACACAGTATCATCAAGTATGATTAGAGATTACTTAAAGCAATTCATTGACCGAAATGACAAACTATTTGTTGCAAAATTATCTGGAGAATGGGCTGCTATAGGGTTTACACAAGAAGAATATGATTGGATGAAAGCTAAAAATAATTGGATGTAATTATGGAAAATATAAATTACCTATCAATAATTGGAGACATTCTTGCAATAATATCATTATTGTTATCAATGTATTTTTATTTTTCAGCAAGGACTAAAGAAATTGATGAATTAAGAAAAATTGTGGAGTCAAAATCAAAAGATGAATTTAATACTATAAAAAATGATTTAAATGAACTTAAAAAAAGTGTTGACCTTGTAAGCAAAGAAACTCTTGAAATGGTTAAAAACCAATTTTCTTTTATGCAACAACAAGTTGGTAAAGTTGGCGAAAAGATTCCAACCAAACCTGAAGTGGAAATTTTAGACACAATTATGAGACATAAGAGAATTACTGTACAAACATTGTGTATGCAATTCCAAAACATTGATGAATTTATTGTAATAAAATATGTTGAAGAATTTAAATCAAGAGGAACACTACTCTTTGATGGCACATTAATTCAGTTAAACGAAAAGAAAGATCAGAAAGAGGAAGGTAGTTAACACCTCGTCCTCGTTTCTTAACGAAGATGCCAAACATTAATCCGAACAAATATTTATTAACAAATAATTACTTACAAAAGCATTTTTTATATTTTTGCATTTTGTCAGGTTTAGTTACTATACTTAGAACCAACAAAAAGTTTGTTTTGTGACTTTAACAGTAATTTTGCATGTATATAAAACTAAGTACTTTATGAAAATCTGGAAGCAAAGAAAAGAGACAGCTCTCTTGAATGGGATTTGTTTTATTATCACGAAAGTAAACTATTTTTTGGAAGAGATAGGGAATTATCGGATAGCCATTAAAAATGCATGAAAATATGATCGGAATCTTGATACCATTACTGATTGGATTTGCAATTTTAGGAGGACTAATAATTTATACATTTAACCGGAAACAAGTAACGAAAAGAATCTTAGACTCTATAGATACTGCAACCTTGAAAAGAATAAATATCAACTATTCAACTTCTTCGACATCTAATTTTAGAGTAGTTATCGGAATGACAAATAAATCATATTTATATTTATCTGAAAAATATTTACTTATTACGCATAGAACTAATTCCTTATTTAGCTTCCCTTCTTATAATCTCCCAATTGTTATAACCGGAAACATGTTTGAAACAAAAGAAGTATTTCGATATATAGATGTAGTAATTTTGAAACCTAATAGCATAAAAATAACAAATTGGAATTCAATAAATATTAAATGGGAGGAAAAGACACCAATAGTTATAAAACATGAAATCTCTATTAAACTTGAGAATAAATCAGAGATTGAATATTTTAAGAAAATAGAAATTGAAAACTGGTGCTAACAGTTCCCACTTCGTCCTCGTTTCTTAACAAGGATGCAAACAAATCACTTATCTTAGACCTGTCGTTATCTATTTCCTGAGTCACTAATTTCTTTTCAAAAATCGCTCTCACACAAATTTTTATTAATTTTGCTAAAAAAAAGCATGCTTCGTTTAAGGTATCAATGCAATGATTGCGGTTTTTCGTTTGAGTCGGACAAAGTAGAATATCTCTGTCCTCAATGCTCCGGTAATGTTAAGCAAAACGAACCTCCGTTGGGAGTTTTAAAAGTTGTTTATCCGTACCAACAATTAAAAGAACAGGAAAATTTAAAAGAAAACCTCGTTCGTCAGCATTTTTTGCCTTTGCTGCCTGTAGAGAAAACCGAAAGTATGCCCTTTTTGCGTGTAGGTCAAACACCATTGTACCATCAGCAGCAGGAAAATCACCAGCTTTTCATCAAAGACGACAGCCTCAACCCCACTTTCTCGTTCAAGGACAGGGCTTCGGCCATTGTTTCTGCATTTGCAAAAGAACATGGCATTGAAACCATTGTGGCCGCTTCGACAGGAAATGCCGGCTCTTCATTGGCCGGAATATGTGCTTCGCAGAAGCAAAAAGCCATAATTTTTGTTCCGGCGGCAGCTCCCAAAGCCAAGCTCACACAAATACTGATGTACGGAGCGCAAATCGTTCCTGTAGCAGGAAATTACGATCAGGCTTTTGATCTGAGCATCGAAGTCACTAAAAAATATGGTTTTTACAACAGAAATACCGCTTTCAATCCATTGACCATCGAAGGGAAAAAGACCGTTTCGTTTGAAATATGGGAACAGATGGGCTTCCAAATTCCCGATAAAATATTTGTTCCGGTAGGTGATGGCGTCATTATTTCCGGTGTTTACAAAGGTTTTGAAGATTTGCTCCAGCTCGGGCTTATTCCGCATATGCCTCAAATTATTGCCGTTCAGGCCGAAGGCAGCAGCAATATTGCCGACAATCTTCATTCGGAAACCTTTGTTTCCAAACCCAGCAAAACCATTGCCGACTCTATTTCTGTTGATATTCCGCGCAATTTCCGCATGGCAAAAAAATTCATCAACGAATACATGGGCTCAGGACTAAAAGTAAGCGACCAGGAAATATTAAACGCTTCCAAAACCCTGACTTCTTCGTTTGGCATTTTCTCAGAACCCGCTGCAAGTGCAGCTTATGCCGGTTATTTGAAAATGAAATCTAACATAAAAACCAACGAAAAAGTTTTAGTTCTTCTCACCGGCTCTGGACTAAAGGATTTGAATGCCGTTCAGCCTTTATTGCAAATGCCCGAACCCGTAGAAGCCAATTTAAATGCAGTAGAAAAATTTTTAAAACTATAAATCCCTTATGATACGCTTTATTCTTAATGATTCACCGGTAGAATTTAACGGTGACAACAATAAATCGCTCTTATCTTATTTACGAAACGACCAGCATATCACTTCCGTAAAAGACGGCTGTAACGGCCAATCGGCCTGTGGTGCGTGCCTGGTCGAAATTGACGGGAAAGCCAAATTGAGCTGTGTAACCAAAATGTC
>CAZDUU010000068.1:0-7449 GCA_964508675.1 uncultured Bacteroidales bacterium
TGTAAAAAACATGTTTATTCGCCCGACTGAAGAGGAACTTAAGAATTTTAAACCCGATTTTATACTTTATCATGCATGTAAGGCAACCAATCCAAAGTGGAAAGAAATGAACATGAACAGCGAAGTTTTTGTTGTATTCAACCTTACAGAAAAAATGGCAGTTGTTGGTGGATCATGGTATGGAGGAGAAATTAAGAAGGGAATTTTTACCGTTATGAATTATTTTCTTCCGTTGAAGGGAATGGCTGCTATGCACTGCTCTGCAAACGTTGGTAAAGACAATGATACTGCTCTTTTCTTTGGTTTGTCTGGAACAGGTAAAACCACTCTTTCTACTGATCCGGAAAGAATGCTGATAGGTGATGACGAACATGGCTGGGACGATGAAGGAGTTTTTAATTTTGAAGGCGGATGCTATGCAAAATGTATAAACCTGAATCCCGAAAAAGAACCAGATATCTATCAGGCGATTAAACGTGATGCTTTGCTCGAGAATGTAGTTATAGATGAAAAAACAGGGGTTATTGATTTCAATAGCGCCGCAAAAACAGAAAACACACGCGTTTCATACCCTATTTATCATATTAAAAATATTGTAAAACCTGTTTCAAAGGGTCCACATGCCAAAACAATTATATTCTTAAGTGCTGATGCATTTGGAGTTCTTCCTCCAGTTGCTCTATTAAGTCGCGATGAAGCCATGTATTATTTTTTAAGCGGATATACTGCAAAGTTAGCAGGTACAGAAAGAGGAATCGTAGAGCCGGTTCCGACATTTTCTGCTGCTTTTGGTGCTGCATTTTTGCCATTGCATCCGACCGTGTATGCACAGGTTTTAGCAAAAAAAATGGATGAACATAATACAAAGGCTTATCTTGTAAATACAGGATGGATTGGTGGAGCATATGGCACAGGTAAGAGAATTGATATCGTTGCAACACGAAATATTATCAGGGCAATTTTAAATGGAAGCATTATGAATGCTCCGACTGAAAAGATGTCTGTTTTTAATTTGACCATTCCCACAAGCCTTAACGGACTGGAAAGTAAACTTCTGAACCCACGTAATGCATGGGCAGACAAAGAAGCTTACGATAAGCAGGCAAGCGTTCTGGCAGCTAAATTTATTGATAATTTTAAATCATTTACCGATAACGACGAGGGCAAACGTTTAAGCACATTTGGTCCACAGGTGGCTAACTACGCTTTATAGAATATTAGTTAAGGTTGTAAAAAATAAAACCGTTGCGTGAGATAATAAAAATATTATTACCTTTGCAGCGGTTTTTTCGGTCCGTAGCTCAGCTGGTAGAGCACGTGACTCTTAATCATGGGGTCGAGGGTTCGATTCCCTCCGGACCGACAAAAAAGAGGAACTTAGTTCCTCTTTTTTGTTTAAAAAAAAATCAACCCGAAAACTTTTGTATATTTGCTAAATAAACCTCTGAGTTGAAAAAGTACATCCGGCGTAAAACTTTATTTTTAATTTTTTTTCTGAGCATCAGAATTTCGTTTTTTGCTCAGGTATATAATTATTTTCCGATACAGATAAAAGAGATCGAGTCAAACCCTTCTGTTTTGGCAGCAGAAGAAATGAAATCAAGAATTCAAATTATACATGAAAATGCTTTGATAGCTTCTAAGCCATTTCTGTTCAATAGTGTTCGTTATGCAAAATATTTCGAAAAATCGTTTACTGGTGTTGGCTTTTCGTTGAACAATACTTTTTATGACAAAGATATTTATTACAACCACTTATCATTGAGTGCAGGATATAGAAACATGTTATTTAACGAAGTTGCTGTTCGTTTGGGAGTTTCCTATAAATTATCAGACGTAAAAGCCCCAGATGGAGCATTTGATTATTTGATGTTTATAAAAAATGATAATATTAAACATTCAGAGTTTTGTAATAATTTAAATGTTGCAATGACATTTTCTTATGGTTTGGACAAAATATATTTAAGTGTGGGAAAGCTAAATTTGAATATTTTGGATGATAGGAATCAATCACTCTTTCCGGAATATACTTTTCTGAATGCAGGAAATTTCCTTAGTATTATTAATTACAGTAAGATGGAATTGTCTTACACCATGCTATACAGGGAAAATAAAGAATTAAAGATAGACTCTTACAGCCATTTTATTAATTACAGATATCCCAAAATTGTTTTTTCCAGAAAAAGTTCGATGTATTTGGGATTTAGAGCAGGCTATGTTGATAGAAAATATTTTCAATTTAGTCCATTTGTGACGTTTTTTAGAAATAATTTTGCGATTAACTTTTCTTACAGTTTTCACTCAAATCAAAAAATATTCAAGCCAGTACTTTTTGAAACCAGTCAGATAAATATAATTTTTATTCTATGAAAAAGATAGCTTTATTTATTACTGCAATGCACATTAGCTTTTATTTTTTTGGTCAGCCAAACGAAACAGAAGTAACTGCAGATATTAAGGAAGTTGTAATTTACAATTCGTCGGTAGAAATTTTGTATTTTAAGGAAGTTTCTCTCTCTAAGGGAAAGAATACAGTTGTGTTCAGCAACTTAACGCCCTATATTGTCGAAAATACTCTTAATGTAAGCCTTGAAGGAAATGCTGAAATTATTACTGTAAACGAAAGGATAAATTACATTAAGGAAAGAAAAGAGATAAATAAAAAAATTTCAGGAATAGAAGACAGTATAAAATTTATAGAAAATGAGCTGGGTCTGTTAAAATGTAAATTTGATGCTCTCAATGCTGAAAAAGGTCTTTTATTTAAAGATGAATCAATAGGTGGGGTTTCTAAAGGAGTTGCTGTTAGCGAAATAGAAAAAGCATCAATTTTTTTTAATAAACGGTATTCTGAAATTGTAACTGAATTGTATAAAATTGGTAATGATCAGGTGAAATACCATTCGGATTTAGAGAGTTATAAAAATCAAATGTCAGAATTGACTTCAAATTCATCTAAGGCCTGCTCTGAAGTTGTTGTAAATGTTAACTGTCAGAATTCTGCAAAAGTAACGTTCAATTTTAAGTTTTTATCGCCAATGGGAGGTTGGGCACCTTCGTATGATTGTAAATACCAGGGAAGTAATCAGCCCATTTCATTTATTTTTAGAGCAAATGTTTTTAATTCTACCGGAATACCTTGGGATAATGTGTCTCTAGTATTATCAACAGCTAATCCGACGGTAGGTTTTGAAAAACCTTCTTTCTCAAATTCCAGGAGCAAAAGAAATCAGAGTGTAAACCAAAATAACGGAGTACAATTTAAGGACATAGAAGTGGCAAATTCAATTGCCGAGTATAATATCAAAAATAAATATACGATTCCTTCCGACTCAAAGCCTTATCTTATTGAGGTAGATGTATTTGAAATAAAAGCCGAATACTATTATTTATTGATTCCTAAGTTAGATCCTTTCGGATTCTTAATAGCAAAAGTTCCGAATTGGAATAAGTATAATTTGATTCCCGGAACCACCAATATATACAACAAAGGTTCATTTATGGGTAAAACATTTTTGAATACCTATGCTGAAAATGATACTTTGAATATTTATTTGGGTAAAGATAATAGCCTTTTAACCGTGAGAAAAGAAACAAGCACTTCAAATGATAATCTCTTCATAGGAAATTATTCTGTTGACAAATCAAGTATCAATATTTCTATTAAGAATAATACATCCGAAACTTTACCAGTTCAGGTTTTAGATCAGATTCCATATTTTTATGATTACGAAAAAACGAAGCTCAATATTCAAAATATTGATCAGGCCGTTTACGATAAAAACGAAGGCTTGTTGACTTGGAATCTTATCATAAATAAAGGAGAAACTTTACAGATTGATTATAAATATGAGATAAAATCGCCAAAATACGAAAGGGGAAAAGCAGAAGAAATGAAAAAAATGAAATATAGAACAATTTCCTGTCCTGCATTTTAAGGTTCTTTATCTTTCAATAACAAACTTATAGTTGCTAGACTTTCCTTCAGTCATAGTCTTTATAAAGTAAATGCCTTCTGTCCATTGGTCAATTTTAATAATTTCATTGGAAATTATTTGTTTATCCATTATTTTTTGTCCTAATGAATTGAAAATTTCTATGTTTATTGGAGTTGAAAGATCTGATTTAATGGTTATAAATTCATTTGCAGGGTTGGGAATGACCATTAGATTATGAGCATTCAGCTTGTTTGAACCTGCTCCAATAACATTAATACTAAGGCAATTTGTGATCGTATCACACGAATAGACTGAAAGACAAACAGTATAAAGTCCGTTATTTAAATAAGTGTGAACGGGATTCGTTAAGGATGAAGTATTCCCGTCGCCAAACATCCAGATATAATTTCCAGGAGTGGAAATATTCGTAAACGAATAGGTGTTCATTTGTGAGGAATATGTAAAATTTGCAACAGGTGTCTGCCCTTGGGGAACCGTAATGCTAAAGAAAACTTCGCAATTACTTGCATCGTTTACGGTAACGATATAAGTCCCTGCTCCTAAATTATTACACTGGTTCGAAGTACATCCACCTGGCCATAGGTAAGTGTAAGGAGGAGTTCCATTTTGAGCATGAACGATGGCACTTCCATCAGAATAAAGGGAACATGATGGAGGAATAATAGTATCTGCTACAAGTGTCATAGAACTTAGATTATTAACAACAAAAAGAGTATCTAAATCACAGCCGTTAGATTGTGTAATTGTCAGGGAATAAATCCCACCTGTCAAATTACTTAAAGTGTTTATACTGTTGTTAACATTCACAGTACTGGAACCATTCGACCAATAATAAGAATATGGTGGTGTACCCGAAGTCATTTGGATAATAATACTTCCATCTGAATTTCCACAGGTAGCATTCGTAACGTAAGCATTTATTATTGGTGGATTGCCCTCCTGAATAGTAAATTGAATATTTGAAATACAACCTACCGAGTCAGTAAATAAAATATTCTGGCTTCCTGCAGATAAGTTATGCAATGTGTCAATGCTGCTGAAATAATTATTTCCGTCAAAATAGGGAGATGTGCCACCGCTTAATTGAACTATTGCATATCCGTTGTTTTGTCCGGTGCATATAGTATTTGAATAAGAGGTGATATTTGAACTTATAGAATCAACATGATGGTATAAAGTATAGGAACCAGTTGTTGTGCATTCATTATAGTCTGTTACAGTTACATTATATGTTCCTGAATTTACATTTGATAATGTGTTGGTATGATTAGTAGGATAATTTTGCCAACTAAAATAATATGGGCCTTGGCCGCCACTTAAAGTCAGAGAAATACTTCCATCGTTTCCACAGTGAGGTTCTTCGGTTACAGCATTTAATTGAATTGAATTTTGATATTGCAATGATATTGTTCCAATAACTGAACAACCATTTACATCTGTTACAGTGTAAGAATAATTTCCCGGGGTTAAACCTGTAGCAGTGTTTGAAGCTTGAACAGGTGTTGTTGACCAATGGTATGTATAAGGTGAAGTGCCGCCGCTAGCAGAAATCTGAATACTACCTAATCCGTTGTTTGAACAAGACGGGTACTGAATTTCAGAAATTTCTACTTGAAGAGGATTAGGTGTGAATAATGTAAATTCAGATACAGATGCACAGTGATTATTGTCGGAGGTAGTCAAATAATACGTTCCGTTACAAAGTTGGTTAATTGTAGAACCGGCTCCGATACTGTCAACAGACAGACTGCCATTGCTCCATGAATAAGTGTAAGGGAGTTGTCCACCTGAAGTTATTGCCTGCAAAGAACCTTCGCATAAGTTTGTGCAAATATTTTGTCCAATTACATTTATAGTAGTTGTGGGTGCTCCGGCATTTACAATATTATAATCATAATGTGAGTAACAATGATTTGAGTTGTAAGCGTTCAAAGTATAATGCCCAACCGGTATGTTTTGTAAATACGTAGCTGTTGAATTTGTATTTAATGTACTTTGACCTGTTGACCAGACATAAGAATAGGGAGGAATTCCGTTTCCGGTAACTCCTGCAACGATATAACCATTGTTTTGGCCACATGAACTGTTGTTTAAGTTAGTAGTAATAGTTGGAATTTCAGGTCTTGTATAAGGAACTATTTCGCTGCAAACAATATCGTTGAATTCAATATTTAATTCAGGATTACCTGAGGCAAAGGGAACATAGAAAGAAAATGGTATTTGATGATTTCCTCCTGAAGCTGTAATAAATTCTACACCGGATGCAACGTCTGTAATTCGAACAAAACCAGAATTCGAATTGTTGTTTACAAATATTTGCCCTTGTACTAAATATTGATTAAGAGAATCACATGTTCCTGTTGAAACTGTTATACTATCTATACTACAAGTAGTTGGAGTTAAACAACCAATGCTCCCAGCTCCCGGTTGATTGACATTGGTTTGGTTAATAACTAAATTTGAAGGTTGATTTGAATAATTCGTTACCATAAAAACATAGTATTGTCCTGTTTGAACATTGTTTATATGAAGATATTCCTGTGAACTGGGGCTATAACTACAATCCACAAGGTTCCCAGAAGGATAAAAACTTGGATTTGAAGAATTGCTTGGGCAATTTGTACAGCTTGCTGTCAATTGACTTGTGCAAACCGAATATGGATTTGTAAAAGGGCCCCAGCAAGCAAAATCAATGTCATTTAGCGAACTTAAATTAAACAATAAATCTCCAGGTTGTGATACCTGTATATTAAACCAGCTTGGATTTGGCTGAGTATATAGACAACCATAATTTGGGCCAGACTCTGCCTGAATATTTGTATTTAATGACATTGTATCTGTTGAACTAAAACACAAGGGCATTGATTGAATACAATTTGTGTTATTGTAATTACTTATAGAAGATTGCAAACTTTGTTCATTAAGAAATAATCCTGAATCATAGGACGCATCTCCAACATCAGCAATACATATCTTTAAATGGTAAATCTGATTTGGAACAACATAAGCAATTGCTTCTAATGGAGTTGTAAAACCATCGAAAACTGGTTGATTAGAGCTTGCATCATTATTTATATAATAAATCTGATTTAATCCTGAATTTACATTATCAATAGAAACCGGAGTTGTTGTTCCTGGAACTAAAGCAATATTTTGATTTGTATAATTGCCTCCCGAAGGATTTGGTCCTGAAATTAAAAAAGCAAAAACATCGTTATAACCAGCATTTACAAATTCCGGATATTCTTCACTTCCAAAAATATAATTAAGCTTAATAGAATCTCCATATGGAACAAAATCAAATTCTAAAACAGCACCATCATACGTATTAGATCCAACGATAGAGGATAATTCAGGAATAGAACTACCACCTAAAGCATCGTTCATAAATGCACTTCCTGATTGATTAACATTACTAACACAGCCTGTCGTCAACAATATTCCAGTATTCATTCCTAAACTTGTTGAGTTTCCATTTGAAAAATAAGCA
>CAZDUU010000069.1:0-7394 GCA_964508675.1 uncultured Bacteroidales bacterium
GACCGTTTCCATACAAATTAACTTTTGGAGGGACAGGTGACTTTATTACTTTATTCACGGCTTGGAGTATCTGTGTTTTATCAATTTCTGTTTGTATTATATTTGAAGAGATAATTCTGCCGTCCTGGCGATGCCCTACGTTTATAACCCATTTGGGGAAGAAAGTTGCTTCAACAAATCCGCTGGATGAGTTTCCAATCATAAAATCGCAATGCTTCATACAGGATAAGTAACCTTCCATGCCAAACGATTCCACGGTGATTACTTCTTTATTTTTTTTTGAAAAATCTTCAATAGCTTTCCTTACTATTAATCCGCTTGTGTCTGCGTTAGGCATTGTGATTATTATTTGATAATTTTTCTTTAATTCGTTTAAAGCAGATAAATATGTTTTAATAAATTCTTTGTTCTTTTTAAAATGGACCGTTTCGGGATGAAAAGTAGATAATACGGATGGTTTAGATAAGTTAATGCCGAATTTTTTTTGAAATTCTTTAATTGTTAGAAATTTGATTTTTTTTAGATTTTCAATACTTAGCGCACCGACATTAAATATCTGTTTAGAATTTCCTTTGATTTCAGCAGCTCTTTTTTTATATGCCTCGGTAGATACAAATAACATTTCCGACATCAGCGAAATGCTGTGCCTATAAGTATTATCAATTGCTCCAAGCGTTGTTTCTCCTGCATGCAGATGGGCAAATCTCACATTAAAGGGGGTTCCGGCTGAAACTGCTGCAAACATTTCATAACGATCACCCAGCGCAAAAACCAGGTCGTACTTATGTTTATTCCAAAAGTTGGAAAAAATAGAAATAGTTTCGGCAATTGATTGGGTAATATCCTGTGGGGTATCGTTTTTAGGAGCTGTTTCAAAAGTAAATTTAACAGGGAAACCTGCTTTTTTAATTTCATTAACAGTATAGCCGAATTTTTGTGAAAGATGAGTTCCAAAGGCGATGATTTCTGTTTTAAAAAAAGGGTCAGAAAAAAGCTCTTTAAGCAAAGGGGTATAAATTCCGAAATCTGCGCGTGAACTGGTAAGAATGCCTATTTTCATTTTATATTTATTAAAGTTCAATAAGATCGTCTTCATTGAAATTTTTGATGGCTTTTTTTCCGATAATTTCCTCCCATCGCATAGGCGAAATACCATTTCCCGGGCGCTTTACAGAAATATTATTTTCAGTAAAAATTTCTCCTTTTTTAATATTACATAAGGCAACTATGCTTTTTCTGGCAATATTAATATTTTTAAATTCAGAAGGACTTGGTTCTTTGATTCCGCTTCCCATTGCTTTTTCAATGTTTCTGATAGCGGTTATCATTGCCTTCAGCTCGTTCGGTTCAAGGCTCGCTTTATGATCGGGCCCTTCCATATTACGGTCTAGGGTAAAGTGTTTCTCGATTACTGTTGCCCCCAAAGCAACAGCGGCTACAGGAGCTTCAATACCTAAGGTGTGGTCGGAATATCCGACTTTGGTTTTAAAAGTTTTTTTCAGTGTTAATATTGCATTTAGATTTGCATCTTCAAAAGGAGTTGGATATTCGGTATTGGCATGCAGAAGTGTAATTTGATTTTTCTTGAGATGGTTTTGGGTTAGAATTTCTATGGAATCTTTTATTTCTGATAAAGTTGCCATCCCGGTTGACATAATTACGGGTAACTTTTTACCGGCAATTTTCTTTAAATAAGGATAATTGGTAATTTCACCGGATGGTATTTTGTAAAAGTCAATTCCTAAATCGAAAAGAAGGTCAATGCTTTGTAAATCAAACGGAGTAGATAAAAATTTAATACCTTTCTTTTTACAATATTTATAAAGTTCATAATGTGCCTCTTCGTTTAGTTCGAGTTTTTTTACCATCTCAAACTGTGTTTCATCTTTTCGGGTAGTTTGCTTTTGATAATCTGCTTTTGTTGCGTTTTTAGAAATGGCAAGCTCGGTTTTAAATGTTTGAAATTTTATATAATCTGCACCTGCCTGAGCAGCAACATTAATCATTTCTTTAGCAGTGTGTACATTACCATTATGATTTACACCGGCTTCTGCTATAATAATGGTTTTATTCATTTTTAATAAGTTTTTTTGCAGGAGCACCAACATAAATGCCTTGTTCTGTTGCACTCTTTGTCAAAACAGCTCCTGCTCCTATTATTGATTTATCAACAATTTCTAAGTATTGCAAAATTTGTGAACCGGTACCAATAAGAATTTCGTCATTTAATTGTACTCCACCCGAAATATTAACCGTAGGATTGATAACATTAAAAGAACCAATTTTTGAATCGTGCCCTATGGTACATGATAAGTTGAAAATATTGAATGAGCCAATTTCAATATCTGTAGTAAATATATTTCCGGCACAGATGATATTTCCAATCCCGATTTTTATTCTTTCCCAATCACCAATAACAGTTGGGTGAATCAAATTTGGAAAATGAATATTATGATTTTGAGAAAATTTATCATGGAGCTTTTTTATTAAAGAAGGATTTCCTAATCCAATAACGACATATATCTCTTCTTTATAGCTTAAAAGCCATTCATCATTTTGAAAAATCTGATACTTCCCATTATTTTCTCCAACTTTTTCATCAATGAATCCTAAAAAATTCCATTTGTTTTGTAATTTATTAATATCCTCAATTAAAAAAGCGACTTCTTTTGCAAAACCACCGGAACCTATAATAACAATATTTTTCATTTTATTTAATATTTATTTTCTAACACTGCTAGGTATGTTTACAATTCTGTCTTCGAGCCATCCGGCATTGGAAATATCTCCTGCCTGACATTGTTGATACATGGGCAATTTGTTCATTAACCGCCATGCCGCACGTGTAATGACTCCATTTGCATTGGAATACTCAAGAAATTCATCGCGCTGTTTTCTGTCTTTGAGCAATATTGCGTTAAGCCAGTAGTTAGGGTTTACATTCTCCATACCTTTAATATATTCGATTTCAGAATTGGCAAAGAAGTTTTTGTACAACCCGGCTGTTTCTTTTTTGTTTTCCAGTATAGTATGAATGTGTTCCATTTGAGCATATCCTACAGCAGCATTAATATTGGGGAGTCTGTAGTTATAGCCTATTTCGTCATGGATGTATTCGTATGGATGAGGAATTTTTGCCGTGGTTGTAATATGCTTTATTCTTTGAGCAATCTTTTCGTTATTAGTTATAATCATTCCTCCACCTCCGGTAGTAATGGTTTTATTACCGTTATAACTTAATATACCTACTTCTCCAAAAAGTCCGGCATGCCTACCATTAATAAAACTGCCCAATGCCTCTGTTGAGTCTTCGACAACTGTGAGATGGTATTTTTCTGCTACCTGCATTATTTCATGAATCCTGATCAAATGTCCAAAGATATAGACAGGAACGATGGCGGAAATTCTTTTTCCGGTTATTTTATTAATGACAGCGTTTTTTTTGTTGTCGAAAAAGGTGTTGTTTTTTAGCCACTCTTCAAGTTTTTCGGGCGACATTCCCAACGTGTCTTTATCCACATCGACAAATACAGGTGTCGCTCCTGCATGGCTTATTGCATTTGCTGTAGCAACAAAAGTAAGTGGTTGAGTAATGACCTCATCGCCATACTGAACACCTGTAACCTGAAGAGCAATTTGTAATCCGGCGGTTCCATTTACTACGGCAACAGCGTATTTAGCTCCGATAAATTGAGCTGTGATTTCTTCAAATTTATTTACAAATTCCCCCACGTACGAAACAAAAGTAGAGTCAATACATTGTGCAAGATATTCTTTTTCTTTCCCCATAAAAACCGGTGCATGCAGGGGAACCGGATTTTGATTCGGATATAGCGATTTTATGAAATCTAATGTGTTTTTAAATGTTGTATTCATCTGTTTTATAAAGACTTAAATTTTCTTTTAACCATTCAATTGTTATTTTTAATCCTTCATCAAATGAGTATTTGGGTTTCCAGCTTGTAAGATTGGAAATTTTTGAGTTATCACCTAAAAGCCTTTCTACTTCACTTTTTTCTGGTCTCAATCTTTCTGATTCACAAGTTATTTGAGTGTGGGGATTGATTAATTCAATAAGCATATTTGCTAAGTCTTTAATAGAAATTTCTTTTTGTGTTGCAATATTAATGTCTTCACCGATTGTAGAATCAGATTTAGCTATTTCAACAAAGCCAGCAACTGTATCTTTTACAAAAACAAGGTCTCTGGTTGGGTGCAATGCACCAAGATTAATTTTTTCCTTACCGGCCAGTAGTTGTGTAATGATAGTTGGTATTACTGCACGAGCAGATTGCCTGGGTCCGAAAGTGTTAAATGGTCGAACAATCGTAATCGGCAATTGAAAACTTCTGTAAAAAGATTCGGCAATAGCATCTGCGCCAATTTTTGTTGCAGAATAAGGCGACTGAGGTTGTCTGGGATGGCTTTCTTTGATAGGGACTTCTTTTGCTGTTCCATAAACTTCTGATGTGGATGTGACTAATATTTTTGAAACACTTAAATCCCTGCAAGCCTGCAATACATTTAATGTGCCTTTAATGTTTGTATCCACATAAGTGTCGGGAGAATGATAACTGTATGGAATTCCGATAAGCGCAGCTAGGTGGAATACGACATCAGTATTTTCTATTGACTTTCTTACACCATTTCCATCTCTGATATCACCCGAAAAAATTTCAATTTCCTTTTTGATTGATTTTGGGAAAGTATCAATCCACCCGTTTCTGCTAAATGAATTATAGTGTACAAAAGCTCTGACTTTGCAACCTTCATTAAGTAGTTCTTCGACTAAGTGGCTGCCAATAAATCCTGCACCACCAGTTACTAATACATTTTTATTTTTAAGTAACATAATTATAATTGATTTCGAATTGTCAACATTATTTTTTTACTTCAAAGAGTTCTGTAAAGTGAGCCAAAATACTTCGACGCGGCTCTGTATGACAGTTTGAGGGGTAATTAAAAGTTCAAAATTACAATTTAAAAATTTAATTTTTACTTTTGAACTAAACGAAGCGATAGCGAGTAAATCTAACTTATTATCTTCTTTACTTTTTTTGCAATGGCAATACAGCTTGTCAGGCCGGGTGATTCTATCCCTATAAGGTTAATGAAGTTGCTAAAACCCTTCTCTTTTTCGTTTCTGATGATAAAATCTTTCACTACATCACCGGGTTTCTGCAATTTTGGTCTGATGCCTGCCTGGTCGGCCTGTAAATCGTCTAATTCAATGAAAGGCAGAAACTTTTTTGCTGCTTCGTAAAAACTTTCTAAATGTCGATGATCTACTTTATAATCGATGGTTTTATTTGGAAGGTAAGTTGCATTTGGGCCCAGTTTTAGGCGGTTATTGATATCGAGCGTTGCGTGAACGCCAAGTCCGGTATTATTTTGGTGAGGAACCGGATAAACCAGGTGTTTTATACGTTTATTTTTTCCATTTCCAACTGAGAAATACTCTCCTTTCCAGTAATGAAGTTTATAAGATTCGTCATTTATTCCCACCATTTCTGAAATTTTATCGGAGTATAAGCCCGCTGCATTAATAATGATGTTGGCTGTAAATGAATAAGTGCCGGAAGAATCGCGAATAGTAATTCCGTATCCATTATCAATTTTTTTAATCCCCGTGACTTCTCCGTTGTAAACTATTCGTGTTCCGTTATTGATGGCATCGGTTTCTAGTTGTTTCATTAATCCGAATGAATCAATGATTCCGGTTGATGGGAAATAGATGGCTGAGGTTGCTATAATATTGGGTTCGAGTTGTTTTATTTCTTCAATTGTCAGCAGTCTGGCATCTTCGACATTATTTTCTATGGCTCGCTGGAGTATCAAAAGCAACTGTTTCTCTTCAGTCTTATTGGTCGAAACTACTAATTTTCCGATTTTTTTATGCAAGATTTTATTCTCTTGACAGTAGTCGTATAAAAGTTTTTTACCCTCTACACATAAAGTTGCTTTTAATGATCCTTTAGAATAATAAATTCCGGAATGGATAACTTCGCTGTTCCTGCTGGAAGTCTCCTGTCCAAAAGTTTTATTTTTTTCGATCAGGTAAACATCGTCAAACTGTTCAGAAAGTTCTCTGGCAATGGCCAAGCCTACAACTCCCGCACCGATGATGATAATGTTTGTGTCCACTGATTATTGAAGTTTGATTTGTGATTTATGAATTTTTGCTTGTCTTCTTACTTCTTCCTTCACGTTTTTAACTTTTTGCTTTCACCTTCTTTTCTTATGCTTTCAAAGATAAAAGAGTTTTGGGACTATACTTCGTCTCGTTGTTTACAACGAGACAGTATGACAGTTTGGGGAGTTGTATTTTGGTTTTAACTTCTTAATTCACACTTTTAACTTTCTACATTAACCTTTCACCTCATTAGTATCCTCTTTTCTGAACTTTTTCATAGTCGGCCAGAGTCATTATTTTTACCAGTTCGGGGAAAGATGTTTTATGTTGCCAGCCAAGCAGGGTCTTTGCTTTATCGGGATTTCCGATAAGCAATTCCACTTCAGTGGGGCGGTAATATCCGGGACTTACTTCTACCACCGTATCACCCAGTTTAATGCCAGGCAATTCAAGTCCTTTTGTTTCTATACCGGAAACGATACCTTTTTCACTCTCGTTTTTGCCAACCCAATCAATCTTTATTCCCAATTCGGCAAAAGCAAGTTGTGCAAATTCCCTTACGGTATGGGTATCTCCGGTTGCGAGAACAAAATCTTCGGCTTGCGAATGTTGTAAAATACGCCACATGCCTTCACAATATTCAGGAGCGAAGCCCCAGTCTCTTTTGGCATTAAGGTTTCCAAGAATGAGCTTGTACTGGAGCCCGAATGCAATGCGTGCCACAGCCCGGGTTATTTTACGGGTTACAAAGGTTTCGCCTCTGCGTGGGCTTTCGTGATTGAATAAAATTCCGTTGCAGGCAAAAAGGTTATATGCTTCGCGGTAATTGATAATGGTCCAATATGCAAATAGCTTTGAAACTCCATAAGGTGAACGAGGATAAAAGGGCGTTTTTTCTGATTGAGGGACCTCCTGTGCTTTGCCAAATAATTCACTGGTCGAGGCTTGATAAAATTTTGCCTTTATGCCGGTTTCGCGAATTGCATCTAGAAAGCGAAGAGTAGCCAGCGCATCGACCTGGGCGGTATAATCGGGTAATTCAAATGAAACTTTCACATGACTCTGTGCCGCCAGGTTGTATATTTCGTCAGGTTGCGTTTTTTCAAGTGTACGGTGTAGGCTGGAAGTATCTACTAAGTCGCCATAATGTAAAAAAAGTTTTTTATTAAGAATTTCAGGATTATTGTACAAATGGTCAATTCTTCCGGTATTAAAGGAGCTACTTCTGCGGATGATTCCGTGAACCTCGTAGCCTTTATCC
>CAZDUU010000070.1:0-7384 GCA_964508675.1 uncultured Bacteroidales bacterium
CAGTCGGAGCAATGGTTATAATTGCATCTGAATTTTCGGTATAATTTCCATCAGGTCCACCTCCGTCATATAATGTTCCCTGGCATGAATTTACCGTTGTTCCTGTTCCGCTCAATGGCATCACAATAACACAAGGGTTCTGCTGATCAATAGAAATATAATCTGTTTGAACCAGTGTGTCTTTTCCACAGGTGCCGCCATCTGTTATCAATTGTACTGAAAAATTTCCATTTATATTATAGGTATGTTGAGGATTTACATCTGTGCTTGTGGTTCCATCACCAAAATTCCAATAAAAAGAGGAACCATTTGAAGAATTATTTACAAATGAAACAGTAAAAGGCGCCTGACAAGTTTGAGTAACAGAGGCCGAAAAATCTGAAATCACTGACGGCAGGTAAGGTTGCCCCACTCCGACAGCATACATGGCATCAGTCACCGACTCCACTTCCGGTGAACAAGCTCCAAATAAGTCGGATGCTGAAATAATGGAATAAAATCTGGCATCATTGTATGTTGAATTTGAAGGGAGATAATAAACTAGCGTTCTGTATGCAATTTTTGCAGCGTTATCTATACCTATCCCGTTAACCGTAAAAGAGTTTCCAATATCATTGGTACCACTACCACCCTGTGACACTAAATAAAACCAGTAACTCATTACCGTTGAATTCTGATGTACTTCATTATTAAAATCCCAGTAATCTCCATGGTAAGTATCGGGGTCGTTGTATGAATTCGGATCCTGCAATGAACGAAAAGCAGAGCCAATATCTTCGCCCACCATCCAATTAGCTGTTGATGGTTTAGCGTAAAATTCCACTATAGTACCAAAAATGTCACTGAATCCTTCATTTAACGCACCGGATTCGTCTGCATATACTAGGCCTGCTGTTAGTTCTGTTAACCCATGCGTTATTTCGTGACATGTAATATCTACCGTTGTAAGTGGAGAATAAGTTGAGTTTCCATCTCCAAAGGTCATTCTCTGTCCGTCCCAAAAGGCGTTCACATTACTGGTCAATCCCAATGCCGTTAAATCGGCATGCACATAGTTGTATAAAGCGAAACCATTATCATCAAGACTGTTTCTTCCAAAGGTTGTCCATAAATAATCATAATATTTCTCAGTAGCCCAATGAGCATCAGTTGCTACTTCGTCCTGATTAGCATTTACATTATTCCAGTAATTATCTTCATCGGTAAAATCTACAGCACTTCCGTAATCACCGGTCAATTGCATATTATAAGTAGCTATTCCACCTCCTCTTCCTGATTCATGTAATCTGTACGAACCGTTATAAGAATCAGCTGTTATAGTTTGATTTCCACTATACCGGGTAACTGCAGTTCCCTGTGCATCAGCATTATTTATTCTATCCACTACCTTTAACACCTTATTAGTAGAGGCACTGATGTAATAATCCTTCTTTGATAACGGCATTTTAGAATAAAGTGAAACTTTATAAGCCCATTCAAATTTATCATTCAAATCAAGCATTACAAGTTGATTCTTTGGAAAATAGGTAGCATTCTGGTTTTTAGTCATTTTTTTCAGTAAAGTTTCTTCTTTCGTGTCTTCCCACATATATTTCCTTGCCTGATGAATTTCCTTTGCTTTTTCTAAAGCCTGTTCGAACGTAACGGAAATATTTTTTTCATTACTTATACCTTTATATAAATTACCACTGAAAGATTGAACATCGCCTTCTCTTGTATGTATGCTAAAAATTGCCCATTCTACCGGATTACCTTGGTAATACTGCTGGTACTTGAGATGCTCCATTCCTATCTGATCTGTTTCCTTTGAAATAAGTCTGTAATCCAAACCCCATTCTTTTTTCCATTTTACCAGTAAATCCTCCACTGAGATATTTGCTTTTGAAGAAAATTCAATATACGCAGGGAACGATTTATTAGTATTGAAATAAATTTTATTTGCTTTTTCAATAAATGCAGAAGCATTTTTACCAACATATACCTGTGAAAATAAAGCTATATAAGAAAAAGACAAAAAGAACAGTAAAAAGTATTTCATAAGAATCAGTTTTTTCTATGACGTTATAAAAGTACAAAAGATTGCATGAATAAAAAATATTTACTTGTAAATCAGGATATATCTAAAACTTTAGATAATTTGAAAGTACCATTGGAAACTAAAAATAAATTTGATATAAAAATATTGATTACTTTTGCTATTCAAATTATCATTTCACTAAAGTGGTTAAGCATATCGTTATTATAGGACCGGCATTTCCTTATCGTGGAGGTATAGCAGCTACAAATGAAAGATTAGCCCAGGAATTTATTTCTTCAGGGGTTAAAGTTACTATCTATACTTTTTCGCTTCAATATCCTTCGTTTTTATTTCCCGGTAAAACACAGTTTGTTGATAATACTAAGCCCCCCGCATTTCCGGTTTTAAGAAAAGTCAACTCTATAAATCCTTTAAATTGGATAAAAGTAGGTCGGGAACTTCGTAAAATGAAGCCTGATATG
The DNA here is from genome assembly GCA_964508675.1 of uncultured Bacteroidales bacterium. GTDB lineage: Bacteria > Bacteroidota > Bacteroidia > Bacteroidales > GWA2-32-17 > Ch61. The sequence goes on from CAZDUU010000070.1 coordinate 2,500, forward strand.
GTTATTGTCCGCTATTGGATTCCATTTCTAGCACCAGCACTGGGGACAATAATAAGAAGGATTAAAAAAAATAAGTTCACAAAAGTTATTGCCTTAGTCGATAATTTTATTCCACACGAAAAACGTATTGGCGATAAATCATTTTCTCATTACTTTATGAAAGCGGTTGACGGTTGTGTTGTCATGTCACACAGTGTTAAGGCCGAAATCGAAAAAGTTTACAAGTCAAAGCCCATTGAATACTGTCCTCATCCATTATTTGACCATTTTGGAAAAATTGTGCCCAAAGCTGATGCAAAAAAATCACTACAACTCAATCCCGACAAGAATTATATTTTGTTTTTCGGATTAGTACGCGATTATAAAGGGCTTGATTTACTCATCGAAGCTGCCAGCCTGACAAAGGCCATGCCTATAGATTACGAAGTTATTGTAGCCGGTGAGTTTTACTCTGATGAAGACAAGTACTATGCCATGATGGACAAATTAGGCGTTCGTAATAAATTTCATGTTTTTGCCCAGTTTATTCCCGACGATCTGGTTCCTTACTTTTTCTGTGCTGCCGATGTTATTGTTCAACCATACAAAGATGCAACACAAAGCGGGGTAACACAGGTTGCTTATCATTTCAACAAACCTATGATTGTTACAAAGGTTGGAGGTTTACCTGAAATGGTACACCATGGAAAAGTAGGCTATGTTGTTTCTCCCAATGCACCATCCATTGCTCAGGCTATTTCAAAATTCTATACCGAAAATAAAGAACGTGATTTTACAACCATGGCTGCCATTGAGAAAAATAAATATTCATGGAAACGCATGGAAGAAACGATTTATATCCTTTACAGTAAACTTTTCTACCATAAAAAGACTTTTAATGGATAAAAACGCTCCAAATACCATCAGACAGCAAATTGAAAACAGTATTACTGTTAAACAAAATATTTTAAACAACTCTGAGCTTTTGCAAACCATTCAGGAAGTTGCCCTGATAATGATGGATACTTTCCGAAAGAATCATTTTGTTTGGTTTTGCGGAAATGGAGGCAGTGCTGCAGATGCCCAGCACATCGCAGCAGAACTTTCGGGCCGGTATTATTTCGACCGACCACCACTACCTGCTGAAGCATTACACGTTAACACCTCTTATACGACAGCAGTAGCTAACGATTATGGCTACGACGAAGTATATGCACGACTCATCAAAGGGTTTGGAAAAAAAGGTGATATTCTTTTTGGAATATCTACATCTGGCAACTCGAAAAATGTTGTAAATGCGTTCAAAGCAGCTAAAGAACAGGGATTAATTTTAATTGCCCTGACCGGCGAAAAAAGCTCACAACTCGAAGAACTAAGCAATTATTGTATAAAAGTACCATCTCAGGATACACCACGTATTCAGGAATCGCATATCATGATTGGTCATATTTTGTGCGACCTAATTGAAAGTACTTTATTTAATAAGTAAAAAAGGCTGTACTTTCGCACAGCCCTCCTATCGATAAAAATAAACGAGTATTAAATTTTAATATCTGTAATGGTCGGCTTTGTATGGACCATCAACAGAAACACCAATATAATTTGCCTGTTTTTCTGAAAGTTTTGTAAGTTTTACTCCGATATGTTCCAGATGCAGACGTGCAACTTCTTCGTCCAGATGTTTGGGTAAACGATACACCCCAACCTGATATTTATTTTTATAAAAATCTATCTGGGCCAATGTTTGATTTGTGAATGAATTACTCATTACAAATGAAGGATGTCCTGTTGCACAACCTAAATTTACCAAACGGCCTTCGGCTAATAAAATAATTGAATGCCCATCGGGGAAGAAATATTGATCAACCTGTGGTTTAATATTTACACGTTTTACTCCAGGATAGTTTTCGAGTTGATTCACCTGAATTTCATTATCGAAATGGCCAATATTGCAAACGATGGATTCGTTTTTCATCTTAAGCATATGCTCTAATGTAATAACATCGCAGTTACCGGTTGTAGTAACAAAAATATTTCCTTCTTTCAGAGCATCTTCCATCGTTGTAACTTCAAAACCTTCCATTGCAGCCTGAAGTGCACAGATCGGGTCAATTTCTGTTACTAAAACTCTTGCACCGTAACTTCTCATGGAACGGGCAGAGCCTTTACCAACATCGCCATAACCTGCAACAACAACAACTTTTCCTGCAAGCATAATATCGGTAGCGCGCTTAATACCATCTGCCAATGATTCGCGGCAACCATAAAGATTATCGAATTTAGATTTTGTAACAGAATCGTTCACATTAATAGCAGGGAAAAGAAGTTCGTTCTTTTCGAACATTTGATATAAACGATGAACACCGGTTGTCGTTTCTTCGCTTACTCCTATAATGTTTTGAACCATTTTATGCCATTTATTTGGCTCATTTTTCAGCGTTTCTTTTAAAATATTTTTAATAATTTTTTCTTCGTCAGAAGCAGAGGGAGTTTCCAGAAATGACGGATCGTTTTCGGCTTTATATCCCCAGTGAATCAACAACGTAGCATCGCCACCGTCATCAACGATAGAGGTTGGTCCCTGTCCTTCCGGGAATGATAATGCCTGAAGTGTGCACCACCAGTATTCTTCGAGAGTTTCGCCTTTCCATGCAAAAACCGGAACTCCTGCTTTTGCTATTGCAGAAGCTGCGTGATCCTGTGTTGAAAAAATATTACAACTTGCCCAGCGAACATCAGCTCCTAATTCTACCAATGTTTCAATAAGCACAGCTGTTTGTATTGTCATATGCAATGATCCTGTAATTCTGGAGCCTTTTAAAGGTTTATCGTTTCCATATTTTTTACGTAACGACATCAAACCGGGCATTTCGGTTTCGGCAAGTTTAATCTCTTTTCTACCCCAGTCGGCAAGTGCAAGGTCTTTTACTTTGTAAGTCATGGTTTCTGTAGTTATCATATTTTTTTTTGCAAACCTACACAATTATTTATTTTTCTCAAATGATATTTATATTTATTGTGCTATTTCAGTAATTTTCATAGTCATTACACCACTAAAACCATATACATCAGAATCACCCATTGAATAATTGAAATAACAGGTCCCTGTGCCACCTGTCTCTCTCTGATATTTAAATCCATATGTATAAGTAGTACCGACTGTTAAACTTTGATCTTTAGCAATCATATATATTGTCTGGTTATCATTGGTATCATATCCCTGTGTACGTCCTGTAAAAGTTGATTGGTTTCTTGTTCCGTTGGCAGGTCCGATTCCAACAGGAACTTCTGTTCCGCCAATATTACGAATTAACTGCATACGGAAAATAGTATTATTTGCAAAATATGTATTTATAGAAAACGAATATTCAATTAAAATAATACTATTTGCGAATTTAGGTGTAATGCTGATTCTATAACTTGGGTCTGCTTCTGTATAGGTAGTTGTGTTTAACGAACTGGTAACTTCAGAAGTTTGAACCACTGTCTGAACGATTGTTCCAGGAGCATAAATGCTTCCACTGACTTTTACATTTCCATTAACTTCTAATTTTTCTGTAGGAGTAGTTGTGCCAATACCCAAATTCCCAGAATTAAATACCAGTGTGTTGGCAGATGTTTGGGCTGCATCGCTGAAGAACCTGTAGCCTCCGGCAAAACGCATTGTCATCTCATTTTGTGTACTTGATGAAGAAAATCCAGAATTGTCACCAATAATAAACGATCCCTGTTTTCCATTTGTTGAAACAGAATTTCCCATAGAGGTAGAAAAATCTCCGGTTGCAGATGTTCCAAACCCAATAGCAGTAGAAGCATATCCACTGGCAGTTGTGTTATATCCCATTGAAGTAGAAGCAGTACCACTAGCATGGGTAGAATATCCAATAGCCGTTGACCAGCCTCCATTTGCGACGGAACTAACTCCCATGGCAAAAGACATTGCTCCACTTGCAATAGTGTTAGAGCCTCCTGCAAAAGAATAAAGCCCAACATTTGTATTATCCCAAGCTGTTCCACTAACTGACCCTGCCCTAAAAGCAGCCTTAGCTGGATAAAACATCATTCGGCTACCGGCACCTAAATTCGGAACAGATGATGTAGTTTCATTAGCTGTTCCGGTAATTAATATACCATTGGTTGTGCTAGTACCAAGGTCAACCTGAAACATTGAAGTTGAGTTTGGAGTTGTTGTTCCAATAGCTACACTTCCATTATTTTTAACAACAACAGATGAATTACTATATGTATTGCTGTTACCAAGGCTTAATAAATCACCTGTACCTTGATTTACAATCCACAAGGCAGGAATAGTGCTTGAAGCGTTTTGGACATGTACTTTTGACAATGCTTCGCCTCCAGTCATTGCTAATGAAGTTGGACTTATTACAAGAAATGAAGCATAACCAGCATTTAAATTTGCAAGTGGTGCAACAGTTATTCTGTCGGAACCAGTATTAGGTGTAAATGTAGCACCACCATTCACCATTAATTTATTATTTGTAGCATAACCAGAAGTAAGTGTTGTTGTTCCTATTCCGACACTTCCTGTTGAAAAATCACCATAAATCAAAGGTGGATTTACATTGCTGTTGGCAATATAGAGTTTATTGGAACCTGTTTCATTATATCCTGCCTGATAACCCAAAAACACATTTGCTGTTCCTGTAGAATTCTGACCTGAATATGCCCCCAATGCTGTATTATTATTACCGCTTATATTACCCGTCATCGAACCATAACCGATAGCAGTGTTTATGGCTCCTGAAGTATTACCAGTCATAGCACCATGACCAATTGCAACATTCCCTCCACCGGAAATATCTGCTTCTAAAGCACTTTGACCAATGGCAATATTTGCATTACCATTAGAAGAATTCATAGATTTTAAAGCAAATGATCCTATACC
>CAZDUU010000071.1:0-7363 GCA_964508675.1 uncultured Bacteroidales bacterium
CTCTTCCGCAACTCGTATCTTTCGATAGTGCAAAATATGCATTATTGTTATCATGGTTCGAAGATTTTAGTCTCGAAGATGCACAACATATTAAAGATATTGAAAAAACCACCAATCATGATGTCAAGGCAGTAGAATATTTTCTGAAAGAAAAGTTTGATACTAAGGGCTTGTCTCAGTTTAAAGAATTTATTCACTTTGGGCTTACATCGCAGGATATCAATAATACAGCAACTCCTTTGTTATTGAAAAAAGCCATGCACGAACATTTCTTTTCGACGATGGACAACCTGATGGATACGATGGTTAATATGGCCGAAGAGTGGAAGCATATTTCCATGTTGGCACATACACACGGTCAACCTGCATCGCCTACTCATTTGGGAAAAGAAATGATGGTATTTGTGGAAAGACTGCACAAGCAAGTGGGAATGCTGTATATTATCCCTTATGCCGCTAAATTTGGCGGAGCAACAGGAAATTTTAATGCACATTACGCAGCTTACCCGCAGGTTAAATGGGACGAATTTGCCAATGCTTTTGTAAATCATATTTTAGAATTAGAACGCTCACAAACTACCACACAAATAGAGCATTACGATTACATGGCAGCACTTTTCGATAATATTAAAAGAATAAACACCATTCTCATCGATTTTTGCCGTGATGTGTGGACTTATGTTTCCATGAATTATTTTAAGCAGAGAATCAACGAAAACGAAGTTGGCTCATCGGCTATGCCACATAAAGTCAATCCGATTGATTTCGAAAATGCTGAAGGAAACCTGATGTTGGCGAATTCGTTTTTTGAATTTTTAAGTGCAAAGCTTCCTGTTTCCCGTTTACAAAGGGATTTAACAGATTCAACCGTTTTGAGAAACATCGGTGTTCCAATTGCTCATTCCATGGTAGCATACAAGAGCATTTTAAAAGGGATGAACAAGCTAATGGTAAATAAAACTGCAATTGATCAGGACTTAAATGAAAACTGGATGGTTATTGCCGAGGGAATTCAAACTATTTTACGTCGCGAAGGCTATGAAGGGGCATACGAAGCTTTGAAGAAATTAACCCGTACAAACAAAACTATTACAAAAGAAGATATTCACACATTTATAGATGAGCTAAAGGTCTCTGACGCTGTAAAAAAAGAAATGAAACAGCTAAGTCCCTTTAATTACACTGGGAAATAAAAAAATGAAAAGATTTAAATTATTAATTGGTTATGTAAAACCATATTGGGGAAAAGCATTATTAAACGGCGTATTTAACATTTTAGGCTCAATTTCAAGTTTATTTAGCTTGACCATGGTAGTTCCCTTTTTAGGAATTTTATTTGGTACCCAGCAACCTGTTCATGATTCTGTCCCCTTTGAATTTACTTATAACAGTATTCTGCACAATTTTAATTATTTACTCACAATTCAGATAGAAAACCACGGACCGGCTTCAGCGCTTTTAATGGTCAGCATCATAGTGGTGTTGACTTCTTTACTCAAAAACTTTTTCATTTTTCTGGCTAACTATTTCATGGCTCCTATTAGGAACGGAGTTATTCAGGATATCAGAAATAAGCTTTACGTAAAAATTCTGCGATTACCTTTATCGTTCTTTTCTAACGAAAAGAAGGGAGATATTATTACCAGAATGTCCAACGATGTTCAGGAAATTGAGTGGAGTATCATGAGCTCTATTGAACTGGTTTTTCGCGATCCGGTGACTATTATTATTTACTTGGTGACACTTTTCTTTATGAGTTATGAACTGACGTTATTTGCTTTGGTCTTATTACCCATAACAGCTTTGGTAATTGGGCGCGTTGGGAAAGTATTGCGTAAACAGTCAAACCAGGGGCAGCGCCGAATAGGAAGCATTGTCAGCGTAGTTGAAGAAACTCTGAGCGGAATCAGAATCATTAAAGGCTTCAATGCTGAAGAAAAGATGAATCAGCGTTTTAAAAGTATGAATCATTTTTACACCCAGCTCATGATAAAACTATTCCGTCGTCGTTATCTGGCTTCACCTTTAAGTGAATTTTTGGGAACAGTTGTTTTGGTTTCACTGATGTTTTTCGGGGGGTCTTTAGTTTTAAATCATCAGGCCAATTTAAGCTCGCAGGAATTTATTGCTTATCTGGTTATCTTTTCGCAAATAATAAATCCGGCAAAAGCATTCTCTCAGGCCTATTACAATATTCAGAAAGGTATCGCTTCACTTGACCGCATTGAGCAGGTTTTAAATGCCGATATTGTTATCTATGAAGCTCAAAATCCAAAATCTGTTGACGAATTTAAAGAATCTATTGAATTCCGTGATGTAAGCTTTAAATACGAAAACGAGTATGTGCTTAAAAATATTTCATTCAAAATAGAAAAAGGGAAGATGGTAGCTTTGGTGGGTCCTTCCGGAGCCGGAAAATCTACAATTGCGGATCTTATTCCACGCTTTTTTGATGCCACCGAAGGTGAAATACTAGTTGATGGAGTTCCTATTAAAGAATTTAGCATAAAGAAACTCAGAAATTTAATGGGAGTTGTGACACAACAACCAATTTTGTTTAACGATACCTTCTTCAGAAATATAGCATTCGGAGTTGATGATGCAAAAGAAGAACAGGTGAAAGAAGCTGCTAAAGTTGCTAACGCACTTGACTTTATTATGGAATACCCGAATCATGTATATACAAATATTGGCGATTGCGGTGATAAATTATCCGGCGGTCAGAAGCAGAGAATAAGTATAGCACGAGCCGTGTTGAAAAATCCTCCCATTCTTATTCTGGACGAGGCTACCTCGTCGCTTGATACAGAATCGGAACGTCTGGTGCAAGATGCTTTGACAAAACTTATGAAGAACCGTACTTCTTTGGTTATAGCTCATCGTTTATCAACCATTGTGAATGCAGATTTGATATTAGTTGTCAATAAAGGAGAAATCATCGAAAAAGGGACTCATGATGAATTACTCGCAAATAATGGCCTCTATAAAAAATTACATGATATTCAGAACCAGCATGTAATGTTGTAGTTAATCTGATTTTATGAATAAAATTTTTTCAATAGTAGTTTTATTCGTAATCCTGAGTTCATGCTCTTCACCGCTAAAAATATATAAAGCAACGGCACAAAGATGGTGTATTGCAGATAAAAACATTAAAGGTGTTAATTATCATATTCTTTTACCTGTAAGTGCGAATTATAATCAGCTAGCTTTGGATAGTTTGCTGATATCATCTGATATAAAAATTAGACAAATCAATTATTCAGTTATTGGAAAATCCAATACTTTTCAGCAATTTCAAAGAAATGATACCATTATCATCAGTTATAATGCTTCAAACCAGGAAAGCATTGAACCGTTGATTATATATTATACCTATAAGAATAAAACGCATTGTTTATTTGTTAATCATTTTATTGAGTTACATAAACTGTGTCCATGATTGAATGGAGATAAATTTGTGTATCTTGTAAATTTAGATTAGGTTTGCATTAAATTATTATTCGTATGTTTAAGCCGTTTTTAATAATATTTTTCGCTTTCTTTTTGCTCATTTCATCAACTGTTTCAGCCCAGGAAATAAAAAAGTCAACGGAAATAGAAGTATATCAGGGTAAGAAATTTTATCTGCACGAAGTTCAGAGAGGAGAAACGATTTATGCAATTGCTAAAGCTTATAAAGTGAGTGTAGATGCCATTGCCTACGAAAATCCAGATGTTTTTAACGGGTTGAAACCAGGTCAGAAAATCAGAATCCCATTACAGGCCACTCCTTATACTACAAAAGAACACGAAGTACAAAAAGGCGAAACCCTTTATGGTATTGCAAAAAAATATAATACTACGATAGAGGAACTGGTCCAGATAAATCCCAATGTTTCAAATGGAATCAAACCTGGGCAGAAGCTACAGATTCCGGTTCGTGAGGTTGCTTCAGCCGACTATAAAAATGATAAACCTAAAACAAATACTCAAAACCAGACAGTAACGCCAACTAATCAGACCAATACAAATCAAACTCAGGTTCAAAAGGGAAAACATCTTGTTCAAAAAGGTGAAACAATTTATGGAATATGCAAATTATATGGAATAAGCCAGGAAAGTCTGTATAGCCTGAACCCTGATTTGAAGAACTCTGGATTACAACCCGGGCAGGAGTTAAATATACAGATAGAATCTGTAAAATCTGAACCCCAAAATCAGGAAAAACCAGTCCTAAAGGATAATAAAGAAAATCAAAAACCGATTATTACTGAAAACATTCAGGAAAAAGAGCAAAAGCCTATTAAAGATACTGTTTCAAAACAATTAAATACCTTGTCACAGGCTCAGATTACAACAAGCAAGCTGACTGATTGCGCTCAGCAGGCAGTTTCTCCTTTAAGAAGCGTTAAAATTGCTTTATTTATTCCGCTCCTTAACGACGAAGCATTGATTGACGAAGAAGATGAATCTACAGATCCTGACTTTAAAATGTCACCAAAACCGTTTCTTGAATTTTATGAAGGTTTTTTGGTTGCAGTAGATTCAATTAGAAAACAGGGTTTAGGAATTGAGCTTTTCCAGTATGAAGTTAAGCGCGATTCGATGAAGATAAAACAAATTTTAGCTGATAAAAATTTACAAAACGTAGATTTGATTATCGGCCCTTTTTATGATAACGTTTTTGATATCGTTGCCAAGTGGGCTAATTCAAAAGGAATTCCGGTTATTAATCCTATTTCGTCTTCAAATCATTCTTTATACAGCTTAAATAATGTAGTTCAGTTAAATACAACTTTAAATTCACAACTGGAGCAAGTGACAAAATATTTGGCTGCATTTGATTCCTTGAATGTTGTAGTTGTACATTCCAATACTGCCGATGAAACTAAAATAGTCTCATTGTACAAAAAACAATATGTGGAGGAGTTTGCCAAAAATTTTCCTGGCAAAACGGCTTTAATAAAAGAAGTTAATTATAGTCAGGGTGGAATTGACGCTGTAGAAAAAGCTATGAACAAAGATTTAATCAATGTCATGCTTATTCCATCTTCTTCTCAGGTATTTGTAATTAACTTAATGACAAAGTTATTTGATGAAACACGCAACTACAAGCTTATATTGTCCTATATGCCAACATGGAAAAAGTTTGAGCAAAATTTTGAGCTTGAACACCTGTTTACATTACACACTCATTCATTTCAGCCGTTTTATATTGACTATTCAAAAAATAATGTAAAAAACTTTGTACTCACTTATCGCGATTTATATAAAATCGAACCAACTAAGTTCAGCTTTTTAGGATATGACTGCGGTGCTTACTTTTTAAGTTTATTGCAGAAGTATGGAAGAAACTTTTACTCTTGTATGAATAACATAGATGTCTCTCAGTTGTCTTCAAGATTCTATTTTGAAAAAATGGGAACAAAGGGCGGATATGAAAATAAAGGAACTATTATTACCCGTTTTGATGATGTTGTAAATGATATGGTTATCTGCAATATAGTTACTAATAAGTTTGAACTGCCTTTGCTCATTCAACCTGTTGAAATCAGGAAAGTTACTGTAATTAAAAAAGATAAATAATTTTAGTAGCCTAAATGCTTTAACATTGAAATGGCACTTTGCTCTTTTGCAAAGAGTTTAGTGACATAATCGCCGCTTTCGTCTTTTGTAATGATAATATGTTTCGGTGCTGGAATAAGACAATGTTGTATTCCACCATAGCCGCCTAACGAATCCTGATATGCACCGGTATGGAAAAATCCTATATACAGAGGATTCTCAAGATCAAACTTAGGTAAATATATTGCATTTACATGTGCTTCTTCACTGTAATAATCCTGACTGTCGCAGGTGAGTCCTCCTAAGAAAACGCGTTCGTAAGGTTCATCCCACCCATTTACAGCAAGTAAAATGAATCGTTGGTTCATTGCCCAAATATCAGGCATATTTGTCATGAATGAACTGTCAATGATGTTCCATAATTCACGGTCGTTCTGTTTTTTTTGATCTAAAATGTTGTAAAGAACTGCTCCGCTCTCACCAACAGTAAATGACCCGAATTCGGTAAAAATATTTGGTTCGGGAACATCAGCCTGGTTGCAGAGTGATTTAATCTGGCTTACTATTTCTTCAGTCATATATTCATAATCGTAATTAAACGCTAATGAATTTTTAACCGGAAAGCCCCCCCCGATATTGAGACTGTCAAGTTCGGGACATATTTTTTTGAGCTCAATATAGATATTCACTGATTTATGTAGCTCACTCCAATAATAAGATGTATCTTTAATACCCGTATTAATAAAGAAGTGTAGCATCTTCAGCTCAAATTTTTTATTATTTTCGATTCGCTGCTTGTAGAAATCGAGTATATCGTTATATCTGAATCCCAATCTTGAGGTGTAGAACTGAAAACTTGGTTCTTCTTCGGAAGCGATACGAATTCCCAGTTTTGTTTTAACTTTTACATTTTTTTCGTAATAACTGAGTTCATTCATGTTGTCAAGTACCGGAATCGTATTGTGGAATCCTCCGTTAATCAGTTCACAAATATATTGCATGTAAAGTGGTTTTTTAAAACCATTACATATTACATAGTTATCCGTTGTGATTTTACCATTTTCGTATAAACGATCGATAATAGGAAAGTCAAATGCTGAAGAAGTTTCAATATGAATATCATTTTTCAGTGCTTCGTCCAGTACAAATTCAAAGTAAGAACTTTTAGTGCAATAGCAGTAAAAGTAATCGCCATTGTAATCGGTTTTAGCAAACGCCACATTAAACATACGCTTAGCGCGTTGGATTTGTTCCGATATTTTAGGCAGATACGAAATTTTTAGTGGCGTTCCGTATTGCTTTATAATATCCATTAAGGGTATATCATGAAAATGCAGTTCACCATCAACAACTTCAAAGCCGGTTTGTGGCCAATCAAAAGTTTGTTCGATTAAATCGTAATACCTTGTCTTCATTTTTCAAATCCAAGTTTAATAGGTTTATAAAAAAATGACAATCCAATTAACTTAGTTAATTAGAATTTTGCAAATCTAATGTATTTTTATTTATCAAAATATATTTAATGATGTTTTTTTTATTAAAAATTTTAAGCACCACTCTTTAATGTCCTTTAAGAGTGTTTTTGTTTTGCCAACATGGTATGAATACTTACAAAAGATGAATAAAGATGAAAATGTAGCCAATTTTTTATATTTTTACTCAAAAATTCAACAATGAAATTTAAGCTGCTATTAATAAGCTGTATTACTCTGCTGGAAGTTTTAAATTTATATAGTCAAAAAAAAGTTGACTCATTACTTCAAGTATTAAAAAATGCAAAGCATGATAGTATCCGCTTTAATTCTTTGTATAGTAT
>CAZDUU010000072.1:0-7344 GCA_964508675.1 uncultured Bacteroidales bacterium
CAATCCGGGTTGTGATTTGCTTACATTTTGTATCTTTGACATATTGATTTATAGCGGCACAAATAGATTTTCAATAGACGAGAATGTTGTGATTTGCTTACATTTTGTATCTTTGACATATTGATTTATAGCAGAGAGATGTTATTCAGGAAAAGAAATCACGTTGTGATTTGCTTACATTTTGTATCTTTGACATATTGATTTATAGCACGTTGGAAAAATTCAACAGAATAAATGTAGTTGTGATTTGCTTACATTTTGTATCTTTGACATATTGATTTATAGCTGTCCGGTTTAAAATGCTTATTCAATAAGCAAAATAGCTATAAATCAGAATAAAAAAACGCTGTAAATCAAATAAAAAATCCCGTGTACACGGGATTTTTTTGTTTCTATATGTTTTACATTAAAAGAGTTCAAGTTGAAGTGGAGTTTCCGGTGGTTTCTTCGCTTTTTGCCCATAGTATATTTCCATTTTCTCAAACTGCTTGTCGGTAATTTCCAATACTCCCACCACACCTTCTTCGGGTACAATGCTTCGCAGACGACGTTTGTGCACATCGGCAGTTTCCCCGCTGGGACAATGCCGCAGGTAAATGGAAAACTGAAACATATTGAAACCAAAACCCATTAACGTTTTACGAAACTGGGCATATTTTTTTCGCTGCAACTTGGTTTCGGTCGGCAGGTCGAACATTACCATGAGCCACATAATACGATAAGCATTTAATCGGTTTAACATAGCATGATTCTATTTTAGGATATTTCGGGTAAAAGTAATCTGCGTTGACTGCCCTCAAAACATTTTTGCAGCGAGCGGGCTGTTTTTTGAGTTGCTATCTGCAAGGGGCTGGTTTCGCCGTTTATTTCACAATCAATAAAATTGACAGACAATAACTCTGTTTTAATATCTTTAGTTAATTCCTGTGTAATGCCGTATTTTAGCAGAATTTTAAAAACCAGATGGTCCACAAAAGGGCGATAGGCTTCCATCATATCATCGGCAAGGCAATAAGCATTATAACGATTGTGATGATGAATGCCAAGCGTTGGCATAAGCCCTGCCTCTACAATACTGCGGGCCATAGTGGCGCGTAAAATAGCATAACCGTAATTCAACAGGTTATTCGGTGGGTCGCCTTCGCGATGACGCACAAAATTTTCGACAAAAGGAAACAGTTTCGACCAGTATGCCGAAGCTGCTACTGCTTCGCGATTATCGCTGTCGCCGCTTTTTACGTTTTTGCTAAGTTTTAATAAGTATTCCGTATCGTGGTTGGGATGCAGCTTTTTTAGCATTTGTGCCTGGTTCATTATTTTTTGCTGAATAACCTGTGCCCAGAGCTGCTTTTTCAGAGGCTCCGAAGCTTCAATTTGTTCTTTGTATCGTTCGCTTTGTAGTGTGTTTGAATAAAGAGCAAGATGCAATCCTGTCGGGTGATGTGAGGCATCGCAGGTTACCATGGCAACATTGTTTTCCATCAGCTCTGCAATAAGGGCATGGGTAATGGTTATTTGCTGGTGATCGAGAATAATCATGCCCAAATCTTCGATGGGGAAAGTAAGTTCTCCTTTGTCTGTACTGATATTTTTTACTTCGGGATGCTTTTCCAGTTCCGGAAACCGGAGTAATAACTGCTTGTTTTTTAAACTGAGTATGCTTGGATTTCCAAAGTATAAGGTTCGTTTTATCATGGTCCGGTATTTTAGTTGTCCAGAATAAAATCGTCGGGTAGGGGAAGGTTATCTAAATGAGCTGCTTTGAGCGATCCGACCGAATCGAAATAGTTTAAAATGTGGTTCTTTATTACAAAATTTTCTTCTTCGAAAATATAAGCGTTATACGACGAAAAATTCCATTCATCGGGCTTTCTAACAAATCCATGCTTTACAGGATTGTTGTGAATATAAATAAAGACCTGCTTAAGATATTCTTCCGAAGTAATTTCTTTTCGTTTATAGTTCGGAACAAAAAGACTTCCCCGTCGGTTATATACTTTATTAAATGATTGGGTATAGCAGCTAAAGAGCTTTGAGAATTGTTTCGTAATTATTTTTTCTGCCTCAAACTTCTCAAAAGTTTTCCATTCTCCTTTTTCAACTCCAAACTTCTCAAAAGTTTTCCATTCTCCTTTTTCAGCTCCAAACTTCTCAAATGTTTTCCATTTCCCTTTTTCAACTCCAAACTTCTCAAAAGTTTTCTGGCTTCCTTTATCGGCGAACTTTTGAGAAGTTGACCCCAACCACCCCCTTAACTCTTCTTCGCTTTTTATTTTTATTAAAAAATGAAAATGGTTTGGCATCAGGCAATACGCCAGCGTATCGGCAATGGGCGAAATATAAAACTGATATTTTTCTAAAAAGAAACGATAATTACGTTCTTCGTTGAAGATATTCTCAAAACCATTGGCGTGGTTGTAGATGTGGTAATATTTAGAGAGTTTTTGCATCTTTTCTTATTTGTGCAAAAGAAAATTATTTAAGTATTAAGTTACTTGACAAATTAAAAGATATTTTATTATTTATTTTTCCATTTTAATTCTCCAAGCATAGAAATTTCAAAATCATAATATTCATAAAGAAAATTCCAATTTTCTTTTGATATTTTTAATAAAGATGCTTGCACATCTTGCCCAAGTTTAGATGGACGGGTTGCAAATTTATTTCTTAAATCTTTAATGATTTCTTTCACTTTTTTTTCACCCAAAATAGGAACAAGCCTTGATGGTCTGTAATCTTGAATAGAATTAAATGAATATTTTCTTTTTTCTAAATCTTTATTTCTTTCTATTTTAATTTTAATCGTAGAATCTTCTTGTATTTCAGGTAAATTATTTTCCTTTTCTAACTTTTTAAAGTAATCATCTTTGCTTTGTTTTACATTAAGCTCAACGCTATCAGGGTCTGCCTCTAAATGATATTTTAACCAAATACTGCCATCTGAAAATTGTTCAATAATGTATAAACGCTTAGTTTGAAAATCAATTTGTTTTATTTTTTCTATCTCTTTATCCTCTTTCAAAACAATAACTTTTTGCCCAATTTTTAATAATTTTTTATCAGGCCAATCATTGTATTGTGGATATTTTTCTGCAACAAATCCATTAATATCAAACTTTTCATTTCTCTTAAAATACTTTGCAATCTCAAAAGAAGCAACAGGAATCATTTCTCTTTCAACTTTACCATTACTGCTATTTTGCAATAATATTGCATAAGGAATTTTACCTGCTTCTGAATAAAAAATATTTTTTTAATATTTTTTTAAAAAATAATTAATTCGTTCTTTAACTACTTGTCCAGTTTTTGTGTAAATTCTTATATGCCTTATCTTTTTGCCTTGTGGGTCAACAGAATTTTCTTTTTGCTTTCTGACAATCTCTTTTATAATAGGGTCAACAATATCATCAATCTTTGAAATAGCATCTTTTAAAGGTACTCTTTTTACGAAAGTAAATTTTTCTTTTTTAAATATCCAATTTCCTTGTTCATCTCTTAATGGTTTATTGTTTTCATCTCGTTTAACATCCATTATTTTTGCAATAAAAGTATCTTTAAACAGAGGACTTCTTACGCTATCTCCTTTTGCTTTTTTAAGAATTTTATTTCCATCTTTATCAAAAATAAATTCTCCTTTTTTGTTTTTTACATATTGTATTTTCCCCCTTTTTCTAAAATTTTTCTTGGTTTCTTTTAACAGATTATCCTTTTTGTAATTGACAATCAGGGTTTTGTTTTCTATATCATTTATTAATGTTTGTGAATTGAAGCCAGCAAAAGGAGCCATAGTAAATTGCTTGCCTTCATTTTCGTCCATTTCATACATTTTCTTTAACAATTTATCCCTGTGACTGCTGTTTGTAGGAATAAGCGTTAATACAGCTGCATCAATAGAATGATGAGTATGTCTGTTTCTGCTTTTTATTTCGTCTTGTTCCTGAAAACTGTATATCTTTCTGAAATCGGCAGTTACAGTTCCTTTTTGAACGAACACTTTTTTGAAATATGTTTTCAAAAATTCTCTTGCATACTTACTGATCATTTGTGTATCTACTAATTGCCTTCTTGCCCAACTGTCGCTTACTTCTTCTGCTTCAAATCGTTCAACTTTATCATTCCAATAATCATAGTGCATTTTAAAATAATGTTTTTCTTGTATTCGCCTATTTTTCTTTGCTTCATCTTCACCACTAAAAGGTTTCAACCTATCTTCATATTGCTTTTTGAAACCATCACGAATACTAATCCAGTTTTTTAAACGAGCAGTTATTTTTGTTACTTGTTTTCCATCTAATATTTTATCTTCATTATAATTTGGGCAATATGTTGGCAAATTTTTGCCTTTAATGTCTCTATTATACCAAGCATAGCAAACAGTTTTATTAGCCATTGTATTATCTGGCAAAATACTTCTTGGAATAGTGTGTTCTATATCAATTTCATTTGAAAAAAGTTGTGTGATGGAAATCATTTTTCCAGTGTACATACATTGTCCTTTCTGCTCCATCCACAATTCATATCTTTTAATAGCATCTTTTTCTTTTAATATTTCATTTCTGTTCTTAATGGGCTGACTGTTTTCATCTGCTGTTTCTTCAAATGTTTGTTCCGTCCATAATTCAAATGTTCCAATACTTTCATCAATATTTATGGAGTTATTTTTTTGTCGTTTAAATTCTTCTAAAAACTCATGGTATTTTGCTCTGTTATTTTTTCTTTCATTCTGATATCGTTCTATTGCTGCCCTTTTATTGTTATCATTTAATTCACTTGCAACTTCTACAATTATTTCAGTATCGCGATCAATCTTTCCGTTAATAATTAATTCATTGACTAACTTTCTTAAAATACTTAATGACTTATTGAACATTGGATTTTTGATACTGTCAATTCTTGGTTGCGGTAAAATTTCTATTCCTGTTTTTTTATCTTCTGGAAGCTCTATTTTTCCTGTCTTTTTATTAACACATTTTTTAAGATAAATGTTTTCTCTATTTGAATGGTGATATAATTTATCATTAATTTCAATTTTATTTTCTTTTAATAACTCTTTGAATATATCTGTTAACAATGGTACTTCGCGATATGCTCTTTTTATATTTTTAAAAAATAGTTGATACTGAATTTTTACTTCTTCAAATATTTTGTCTCTTTCATTTTTATTTTTATTTGCCCAAGATTTTTTACCAAAATAACCTTCACAGGATTCTAAAATTTCTTTATCATGTTTGCTTCCTAACTCATAACTAAATTCTTTGTAAGCATATATTTCGGGATATTCAAGCCCTTTGTATTGGTCAATTAAATTATTGGTAATTCCTACTATTGTTTTGTAGTTATTATATATTTCGTTTGATTTCCTCACATAATCAATAATCTTCCCTTTTTCTTGTTCCCATTTGTTTCCAAGTAATTCAGGAATTTTTGCTAGTACAACCGCTTCATTATATAAAAAACCTTCCTTTAAAAAAGGAATAATTTTGCACATTGCATTTAAACTAAGGTCTGCATAGCCAGTTACAATATTGCTTTTAACCTCTGCAAACGGATTATATTTTTTTCCTTTTTTTGTTATTTCGTTTGGAATTCCGAGTTTCTCAACAGCAAATTTTTCTAAAAAGTTTTTGTCTTTAGCAGTTTTTTCATCAAAGGCAAATACGATGTGCCACAAATCATATATAGAAAAACTATTAATTATTTTTGGAGCATTGCCAATAGTATAATTATGAATTGATGCAAGAGCATCTTTTACAGAATCTCCAAAAACACTAATCAATCCTTTACAAACAGGCATTCCTGAAACAGATGTGTCATATTTACCTTCTTTGTCAACAGGATAATTATATTTCTTTTTTGCTTTGAATTGTTTATCTATGAAATTTCTTATTTCTTCAAATTTGAAATTTTTATCTTTTTTTAGGAAAAACTCAAAAAGTAAATTTCTTTGTTCTGTTGATATATTTTGCTTTTGGTCATTCACATCATAGTACTTGATTGTATTAATAAAACTCCACGCTCTGAATATTTCAAAGACAGGATGCGAAACAGGGCATCTTGGTTTTGTCGGTTCCAGCGTACATTTTCCGATGTTTCCTTTCTGACTTCTCAAGTATCTTTGCCAAATAATAGCTTTCCAAATTTTTCTGACAAATTCGTCAATATATTCTCCATTTTCGTTTTTTGAAATATCATATCCCTGACCATTGCAAATTAATTCGAGTTCATCATTGTATTCTTCTCTATATGGATACTGATTTCTTGCTCTTTCATCTTTATTTAGAAAATCATTTGTTAATGCTTCTGCTATTGTTCTGTTTCTGCCTTTATCATCCAACGCATTTTGAAATCCACTTGTTTTTCTTCTCTCTTTTTGTTTTTCAGTTTCCGCATCTGTTTCTCCTATATCTTTAAATCCTCTTCTTTGAACAAGATGATACAATGTTCTGCCAAACTCATGTTTGCTTAATTTGTGGTCAATTGCTTTTACTCTTAATTCGTAAGGATTATTGTATTTAATACCACCTTCATAATTAAAATCGCAAGCAAGCCATTTTAAAAATTTTTCATTTTCAGGAAATTTTTGTGTATTTCCTTTTTTGTATTTGCTCCATTGTTCAAATTCAAATTTATCCAATGGGACAAATTCATTTAATAAAACTTCAAGCAAAGCCCACTTTCTATATTTTCTTGCTTGTATTAATCTTCTTTTTGAACGAGCAGTTCTTCTGTCCTTTGTGGGTGAAGAATAGCCACCTTGCCCTTTAGTCATTCCTGAATCAAAAATTATTACACCATTTGCAATAATTTTATCATCTTCTCTCAAAGTCCATCCATTTGAAGAACTTCCTAAATCTAAACCAAGTTTTTGCATTATAATTATTGTATTTAAATCAAATTCATATTGAAAAATATAAAACAAAGTTAAATGTATTTTTTAAATACTTTAAATTTTGATGAAATTTATTTGCGAGCGTAAAGTATTATATATATATTTGCATCGAAAGACAAATCACAACAAGGCTATAAGCCGTAGGATTAATTTCACTGAGCGACTGCGTACATCACGTAGTCGCTATTTTATTGATTTTCTCATTTAAATCACAATAAGGTATTATTCCGTTGTGAAAACATTTAAGGCGGAGCAACTCGCCTTTTTTATATTCATACTTTCAATTTTTGAAAAAACATCTATTAAACAATTTTTTTCTTTTGCTAAATTACAAAAATATTTAATTGATCAGTTGTTATTATACAAAAAAATTTGTTGTAAATATTTTATTAAGGTATTCTCCCATATTTTAATCATCTTTGCAATAACATTGGCATGAACGCGTGGTTGCTATT
>CAZDUU010000073.1:0-7304 GCA_964508675.1 uncultured Bacteroidales bacterium
TCAATTTTTTTATATAACATATATTTGAATGAGACTATATACTGAATAACTACTTTGCGGTAGATCTTTACTCAAAGTGCGTTTCCAAAAGGTTTTTTTACTTATTAATTTGTCAATTTTTCGATAAAACTCAAAATGACAAATCCGCACTGAATACTTTGAGCTACTGAATTTATCTTAAAAGTCAGTCTGAGCCTGTCGAAGACTGATGTCTATACTGAGCTAACGAATTTATAATTTTCAAAAAAAAGGATTCTGCCAATCTTCAGTCTCTTGTTTCAAAGCACTTGTAGCTCTTTCTGTCTTTGTGCAAATACCACTTTGTCACTACACCATGGCGGTCGTACGATTCGTAGTAAAAAGAGCAGGGTTGATGTTCAAATTTTTTAGTATAATCGAAGTATTCGTGAAGTTTTTTGCCTTTATATTCGTCCCCGGAAATGCCCCAATCGTATGATTTACACCAGGTGTATTCGCCGTTTTGGTAAAACTCGACGGCTATGAGCCTGTTCTTTTGGTCGTACCATTTGTATTCCCCGTTTAAAACGACACATTTTTTTGTAGCTGACGGATTATTGCTGTTTTCGGAAGGTTCCAGATGTTCTTCTTTGTAATACTTCATCGATTTGAAAACATTGTAACCGTGGTCGTAATAGGTATAACGAAAATACGCTGCCTGCGATGAGTCTTTGACTTCCATCCAGTGAAGGTCTAAATACTCTATCCATTTTCCGTCTTTTTTACCGGCAGAGTCGAGTTGGTTAACCTGGCCGGATGCCAGAATGCTTATAGCAAATGCACACAAAAGTAAAAAAAGGTTTTTCATAGGCTTGAATGATTAATGCATAAATGTTTTTCCTATTAATGTAAAAATACCAATGATGATATTTAAACTAACCATAATAATAGTAAATATTCCCATAAAACGATAAAAGAGTTTTTGATATTTTAATGCTGCGGATAAATGTGCTGCATCACGATTGTTAATGGCTTTTTTGGAAAAAACAGAAAATTTAAACAAGAAATAAATTGGAAAGAAATAAACAACCATGATTAATAATAAAGGTAACAGCGACATGACCGGATTAATATTATTATGTGTTTTTAACGGCATAATCATTAAGCCTATCATGATAACCAGAAATAAAATTCCGATTATGGAAAACCCTGTTATTGATAAAAACAAAGTCCATTTCCTTGTTTCTGATAAGTGTTCAATACAATTTTGATCAAATTCGATTTTTTGTTCTATTAAGTTTGATTCTGACATGTTTTCCATATTTGATATTTTTATTTATTTACGGTTTGGCACTATAAATTCTTTTGGGATTTCGCATACTATCGAAAACCTTATTGGATATAGCTTATGTTACCATTCGTTTTTAATCATTATCTGGTCTTAATCCTGTCCAATGACCGCTATTTTTGTCCCACTCGTGTCTTCGTTTCATTTTTTTCATTTCAACAAATTCTCCTGTCCATGGATTAAAAGCATAAACATTGAACCGATATATTATTCCTTTTCTGTCTTTTCCTTCTGTATATTCTGTTTTACCAGTCAAATCAGAAATATAGTATCTATACTGTCCGTTAAAAAATTCTTTTTTCCCAAACCTTTCCCATGTGAGAAATTCTGAAATCTCACTTGAATCAGTTACAAACAATCCATTAGATTTTGCGATTTCAATTGCTTTGTTTTTATCAATATTGAATGTTTGGTGATTACCCTTTACATCCTCAAAACCGTAATTACCCCACCTATCATCATCACTTGCAAAATATTTTCCTAAGGAATCCAGTTCAATGCCCAATTCAATCCCTATTTCATCATTTTGGGAAAGCCTTACCCGATATACAATCCTATAATGATTAGGTTTTTTTGTCATTGGCTCTGTCCATGAACCAACACTGTTTGTTGACCAAACGGTGTCTTTGTCATATACTTTCCATTCGCCAAACCATGCATTGCCCTCATACTCAAATCTAACATGATTATTAAAAAAATCTTTACTATAAGTTTTTATAATCAAACTGTCTGCTTTCATTTTCATTGCTTCAAGCATTTCATAATAAGGGTAGAGTGTCCTATTAACATTACAAATACCCTTATCATGGTCCCACTCGTACATTAAAATTCCATCTTTTTGATACCCTCTCGAAATTCCGATGTATTTGTTAATGCTTTTTCTTCCCCATGATTCATAACTGATTTGTGTAGTGTCATCTATAAACCAAGAGATGAATCGAGTGGAATCTTTGAATTTATAAGTTTCATCCCAACACTTGTAAACGGAATTTCTTATTATCTCAATCGTTGAAGAATCTGTTTCAATAACTTCCCTAAATGGCTTTTTCTGACTAAAAGCATTTAAAGTTAAAAGGAATAATATTGTAAATAATGTCGGTTTCATGTCTTTCTCAAAATGAACGGTTGGCGGCTATGCACTGGGCGGCAAAAGAGAACCACTGTCCTGTCGCTCCGTCAACAAAGCTACGAAAAAACTCAGTCCGTTCGTTTCCTTCTGTCGTGCCGACTTGTGCATAGGTGCTGTTGTGTGCTGCTGTTTTAGTCTTCATTTTCAATTTCAAGTTCTTCTTTTTCTGCTTCTTCGAGTTCTTTAAGCACACTATTACAATATTTTTTTATGTCGTTTGGTAATATTGGCATAGAATCTCCATTTTCTCTTTTATAGCAACATTTGTCAAATTTTAAAACAACTAAGTCCTGATCTTCAAATCTTTTCTTATCTAAACCTTTTACTCTTATTATTGCAAAATTTTTATTATTGTGGATTATTCTCTTTATTTCAGGTCTACGAGTAAGGTTTATTGTTTCGGATTCTACTTTCTGGCTAAGAGCTTGTTTATATCTGTCCCAATCATTTCCATACAATTTTAAATCAGTATTGTCTATGCCAATATATTCAAAATGTGGGTCATTCAATCCAATTACTATATCACCACCTAAGTAATTAGAGAATGCAACAATGGTCTTTACTATACCTTTTATTGCTTCGTCTGAGTTACGTTCCAATGTACCTGTTGCCTTTAGGCGTTTGGTGTCAGTAAAGAATGATTCTTTTGCTTCTAGTGTTTGATGTTCACTGTTATTAATTAGGTCTGCTCGAATTGCTTCTAATTCATCATTTTCAAGTCTTTCGATTACGTCATTTCCAAAGTCGGGTACTATTTGATTTATTTCTTTTACAAAGTCAATGAAAATTTGTTGCTTACCACCTTCTCCAATACGTTTAAACTTCTTTATATCATCTGTGGTTTTTAAACTCAAGACAAGCTTATTCACAGGTGAAAGTAATTCGACAAAAATGGAATCAGCATCCAATGATTTCATTCCTTCATAGAAGATGCCTTTTTTGTCAACATATCGAATTATTTCTTTTAATAGCTTGATTAAAGCACCAATACCTTGATTTGACCTAAGCAGATTCTTTGTTTTCTCTTTTCTATCCCAATGTTCAGGGTTTAATTTTTTAATTGTGTTAAAATAACTTTCAAGGACCTGATATACAATTTTTTCTTTATTGTTTTTTACTAAATAGCTGTCAAGTTTACCGTCTATAATTTGTACAATTCCTTCAGATTTAATTGCTGTGCATATAGACTCAAGTGTTATTTTAGACCCTTTATTAGAGTATTCTGCACTATCGTATTGAATTGTACCTTGTAACGCTGATGTTGTGTCAGTATTCAACTTTTTAACTAACAATGATATTCTTGCTTTAATATAATCTTTCGATTCGGGTTCAAGGATATTAGGGTATAGATCCCACATTAAACTTGAACTTACCTTTGTTTGTTTTTCATTAATGTTAATAAATGTTTGTACTTGTTTCTCAGGGGTTAATTTATGAAATGCAACAACATAGATTAGGTCTTTTTCTGCTTGTTCAAGTCCATCATAAGCAAATAACCTATGTTGTCCATCAATTACCGTAATTGATTGAAATTGATTTGGAAGTGAAAGAACACCAAATTGAATATCATTGATTTTAGCACCTTTCGGTTTAAAAAAATCACTTTTAGATTCAAATGAAATAATGATGTTAGTTGGAAATACCCCCCTTTCTTCAGTTATAAACTTTTTAATTTCTTTAATTTTTGCAGCCTTTACAAGTCTCTGATAATTAGTTGGTATGTCATTATCGAGAGTTAATTTTCTATGCAATACTGATGATATTGGGATTAATTTTGCTGGTTGTATACCAAACAAATAACAATATTCTTTGTTTGAGTACTTGCATTGAATTGCAGGTATTTCTAATTCACTTTTTTCGATTGATTTAATCGATTTACCATTTAACAAGAAAGAGAGAAATTGATAGTAAGCAAGATTTCTATAAAGCTTAATTAATTCGTTAAAGTAATCTAAAACTGTACGGTTCAGATAGATTATGCCTTTTTCCTTTAATTTTAAAAGGTCTAAATTATTTAATTCTTGCGTGAAAACATAGATAAATACAACATTTTTGTCTCTAGTTTCATCATTGCTATTTTCGTACTTCCGGATTCCTTCAACGTCTGAGATCCATTGTTTAATCTTAGAAGTCGAGTCATTTTGGGTTGTACATTCAATGTAAAGTCTTGTTTCATAGCTTTCAGCAATGATATCAATCCTTTTCTTTATCAGACTCTTCTCATCTTTCCCATATGAAACTTCACATTCCCTACCAATGTTCATTTTTCTAAATCCCATTTCAAAAAGGAAGTCCCAAACTTGATTTTCTATAACTTCATCAATATCGAATGTGTTTTCTTTTCTGCGTTTCTTTTCTTTCTTCAATAATGTTATTGAATCTGAAAAATTGTCTTGTATTCTAATCATATTATGATTTTTTGTTTTATTTACAGTTGCACACAACTCGTTTATATATATGACAAAACCATATTTATACATCTTACGCTCGATGTATTTGTATGACAAAACCATATTTTCTCCAAAATTAAATTACTTTTTTCAAACAACAAATACTTTGTTGATAATTAGGCAGAAAAGTTATGAACAATTGTCAAATAAACAGGAGGGTAGCGTTTTAAATGTAATAAGGTATTAAGTTTTGTTAATCAGCGCTATGTAGTACGGAGTTAATTGTGCCAGAGCAAGTGGGGGTGTGGCTTTGCCATGGGTTGTGATTTTTTGCCTCCGCAAATTTCAAAAAAATCGTCGCTGAAATCGTAAATACTATTATAATCGCTGCTGCGGGCTTTAATCTTATAATTGCTGTTTACCGGGAAATTTATGCAAAATACATTGATGGTATCTCCGGGTAAATCGAGCAGATAGTCAATCATGGTAGCTCCGCAGTAAATATACAGATCAACATTAGTATTGAAATTTTTCTCAACAACGACAAATCTTTCTGTTCCGTTGGTCCACAGTTCGCCTCCATTGGGATATATAACGGTCAGTTTTGGTGCATTTATCGTGTCGGTATCGGCCACAATGGTAAAAGGGGAGGGAGATATTCCCGAAATGCTGCCATTATCAACGCTGGTAATTTTAATCTTAAAACAGTTGTTCCCGATTTCTTCGGCACGGCTTGATACGTACCAGCTGTATTGGCCGTCGTTAACGGTTCCCGGCGAAATATTCCTGGAGATACTTCCATTTTTGTACAGATCTATTTTTACTCTGTCGGAGCTGTTACTTTGCCATTTGATTTTGTATGTATGGCACTTCATGAGGTCAGAATCGCCTGCCAGTGGTAAGATATGAATATAATAATCGGGATCGTTAGTCTTTTTTTTGCATGAAAAAAGTCCATTCAGTAAAATCAATATGCTGATTATCAGAATAAAATTAAAAGAATATTGAAATGCTTTGTTCATATGCCCTTTACACGATACAAATATAGAACAGATAAATAAAACAATGAATACTGGTTAATTAAATTTAGAATAAAGTTATGAACAATTATCAATTAAAACAGAATTTTCCTGATTTAACGATTTGATTATTTTTGTTCACCCTGAAGAGATAAACACCATCACTAATTTTATTGTTTAACAATACTTCAGTACTTCCGTTTATACTTTTGTTTAGCATTATTTGTCCGAGATAGTTGTATATTTCAAGCATATAGCTTTCATTATCCGAAGTATTAATTTGTAGAATACCGTTTTTAAATTGAACACTTAAGGTATTATTATCCAAAATACTTGTATTAGTAATAGTTGTAATACAATCACCCGTGAAATATGTTTGAGTAATTAATTGCATGTTATAATATATGTTTCCATTATATAAAAGTTCGCCATCTTCAAAGTAACATGAAAGCTGGTCATTGGCTCCTCCTATGGTTCCGGGCGACAAATAATCAAGGAAACCCCAGGTACTTCCAATTCCTTCAATCCAGTAATCCTCTCCAAATGATGTCGTAGTGTCTCCCTGCGGAAAGATATTTTGTAAACAGACAAGAGTTATACGTCTTCTGTATTCAGAACCGATTAACACACTATCAACAGTGCTGACCTTCCAAACATTTTTAATACAGTTATTGGTATCGGTTCTATCTAAGTATGTGTAAAAAAAGTCGCCCGTATCTAAAGCAAAATTATAGAGCAGATAATCAGTTGTATCACTTCTGATAAATACTTTTTTTGCTGAATCTTCTCTTATATAATAAAAATAATGATTGTAAGTCCATCCGGTATAATAATTATGTTTCTTGTAATAATCTGATATTTTTTTGTAAAGTTTTGAATCAATAATGGTATCTGAAATAAAATGAATAGAATCGGTTGAAAAAAGATTAGGGTCTCCTAGTGCATCTATATCAGAAAAAACATCCCAAATTTTATCTGAATTACCAATAAAAGGATGGTAATTCTGGTTGTATGATATTTTTACATATAAAGACAATAATAAAAGTAATAGAAGTTTCTTCATATTACAAAATTAAACTACTTTTTTCAAACAACAAACAAATTTGTCGAATTTTTTGCCAATAAGCTAAATTTGTTTTCGTCTGTTTTGCCAGCAAAAGCAGTAAAATATGCGACGGGTTATCGCTTGTGTGTAATGAGGGTATATTTTAGCTGCGGTTTCGTCTCGTCGAAAAGCTTGACGAGACGAGATTTGCCTTCAAAACAGACGCTTTTTTGCTACTTTTTTCTAAAAAAAGTTGAAGAAAGAAATGATTGTCTCGAATTTAACTAATAAATATAAATAAAATTTTTAGTATTTATCCACTAAGCAGAGCTTAGTGGATACAGGCAAATATAGAGCAGTTAAATAAAACAATGAATACTGGTTAATTAAATTTAGAATAAAGTTATGAACAATT
>CAZDUU010000074.1:0-7298 GCA_964508675.1 uncultured Bacteroidales bacterium
ATGTCATACAACCCTGAATTGGTTATTAGCCCACTCTATCTCGAAACTCCTTCAATTGATAATCAGGTATTCTTAGGTTCAAAAGGATATTACCTAAAAAAACTAAGTCGTAATAATTATCCTGTCCCTCCCGGATTTGTAATTACAACCGAAATTTTTAGAAGATACCACTCGATTTTAAAGATTGATTCCTTAAATGCTGAGATTGACTGCTTAATTATGCAGCAAATATCAGAATTAGAAAAAAAGACTGGACTATTCTATGGCGACACCAAAAAACCTTTGCTATTAAGTGTAAGGTCTGGAGCTGCTATATCAATGCCCGGAGTTATGAATACTTTTTTAAATATAGGATTAAATGATGAGATAACTGAATGCTTATCAAAGCAATATAATTTCGGTTGGACCTCCTGGGATTGCTACAGACGTTTGCTTCAAACATGGGGAATGGCCAATGGTCTGAGTCGTAACGATTTTGACCAGATAATTCTTAATTATAAAGAACGGTATAATGTTGCAAGAAAGGTTGATTTTACTCCTGAAATAATGAAAGAAATAGCATTTGCATATAAAAAATACCTTGAGGAAAATAATGTGTTTTTTGAATTAGATCCAATAAAGCAACTTAAAAAGGCAATCTTATCTGTTTTTCATTCTTGGAATACTCCAAGAGCTATAACATACAGAAAACATTTGCAAATAGCCGAAGAATGGGGGACTGCAGTTATTGTACAGCAAATGGTTTTTGGAAACCTTCATTATGAATCTGGTTCTGGTGTTCTGTTTACCCACGATTTAAAAGACAATACTTCTTCAATCAACATTAATGGAGATTTTTCATTTCTTAGCCAGGGTGAAGATATCGTAGCCGGACTTGTAAATACATTGCCTTTAAGCGAAACACAGCGTTTGAAATATTATCATAAAAGCCCTTTTTCGCTTGAGACAGCTTTTCCAAAAATATATACAAAACTAAGGGATATTTCACAAGAATTAATAGAGACGCACGGATTTAGTCATCAGGAAATAGAATTCACATTCGAAACATCTGAACCGAAAGATTTGTATATTTTACAAACAAGGAACATGTTGCTTTATAAAAATACAAAATTAGAAATATTTGCAGTACCTGAAGCTAATATGACTCAGGTAGGATGCGGAATTGGTATTGGGAACAAAGTACTGAACGGAGTAATTGTTTTTGATATTGATGATGTAGTTGAATTAAAACAAAATGATCCACAGAAAAAAGCTGTTCTGGTAAGACCAGATACTGTACCTGACGATATTGAAATAATTTTCGAATGCGATGGTTTATTAACAGCCAAGGGGGGCGCTACTTCGCACGCTGCAGTTACAGCAGCATCACTTGGGATGACATGTGTTGTAAATTGCGATGATTTAATTGTTTATGAAAAAGAAAAAAAATGTATAATCGGTGATACTATTTTTCTATTACATGATCCCGTTGCTATTGATGGGAATAAAGGAATTGTATATAAAGGGAATTACCCGGTAAAAATACAGGAATTATAAATTATTATTAAAGGAGGTAGTTATGTCAATTAAAATTAACGAAAAAAAACTTTTAGGAATTAATGGCTTAGGCCGTATTGGAAAATTAACTCTTTGGTATCATTTGATTTCAAGAAATTTTGAAGGAATCGTTGTGAACGTCGGAAGGGAAGTAGGAGGTAGTCTTGATGACCTTGTTCAAACAATATCTTTTGATTCCACTTATGGGTCATTAAACCATTTTTTATATGGTCATTCAAACAAAAGCTGCAAAATAGAAATAGTTGATAGTTTAAAAAATATAATTGAAATTGACGGTTTTCCAATTAAAATATTAACTAAAGAGAGAAACCCTCAAAATATTAATTGGAAAGATGAAGGAGTTAGAATAGTTGTAGATTGTACTGGTAAATTTTTAGATCCGTTAGCTACTGGAAATGACCCGAAAGGAAGTCTGATAGGGCATATAATATCCGGTGCTCAAAAGGTTATTGCCAGTGCTCCTTTTAAAATTAAGAATCCTTCCTCTGCTAATACAGAAAATTATCCAACCTTAATTTATGGTATTAATCACACATCTTATAATCATTTAAAACAACACGTTATTTCTGCAGCCAGTTGTACCACTACTGGACTTGCTCATATGATAAAACCTTTGTTAGAAGATAAATATACAAGTAATATTCTGACTGCTTCTATGTCAACTGTTCATTCAGCTACAAATACACAAAGTGTATTGGATTCAGTACCTTCTTCGGGAGCATCAGATTTAAGAAAAAGTCGTTCCGTTTTGAACAATATTATTTTATCCTCAACGGGAGCTGCTAAAACTCTTGAAAAAGTTATTCCGCAAACTTCAAACTTTGGTTTTATGGCAGATTCAATAAGAATTCCTACTTCTTCAGTATCTCTTATTGCACTTAATATAACTCTTGGTTCTGTGCTGGTAGAAAATAAAAGACCACTAATTAATGCTGAGTACATTAAAAATATCTATAAAACCGCGGCTAATGGAGGGCAGAAAGATTTGTTATTCTTTTCTGGAAAACAAAATGTTTCACTCGATTTACTTGGTTTTCCTGCTGCTATTACTATAGAAGGGAATGAAATACATACCAGAACAGGTTTTTTGCAGGTGCCTTCTGAAATATTATCTTCAATTGGAATCAATGATATCAATGAAATTAATATACCTGTAACACATGTAAAAATATTTGGATGGTATGATAATGAATATGGTAGTTATGTGAATTGTTTGGGCAGACTTACTGAATATGTCGGTTCATTTATTGATTAAAACGGGATTTATGTTGAAATAAAAAAGGCTGCCAAAAGGCAGCCTTTTTTATTTTATAAATAGGATTATTTCTTGTATGAAATTTCGTTAATTGTATTAGCATTAAAATTGTCAACTCTTACTGTTGCAACATCCCATTTTTGATTTTTTGCATAGAAACTATAATAATAAGAAGTGTCTTGTGTTGTTTGATATGTAATCCATTGACCCATTACTTGAACAAAAACATTATTAATTGTAATTTCAGTTCTTTTTTCTCTTATACAAGTAAAACTAACATTATTTGGAAGCTTTATTGTTCCAGTTGCATCTACAATACAATTGAATTTCTGAGTAATGTTTATTTTTGTTGTTGTGTTTACTAATGCTTCAAGAAACGAAGTGTCATTATATGAGCTATTATAACTCATGGGGAATTTTAGCATTATAGGTTTGTCAGTGTAATTAGCATGTATTTCGGTTCCTTGGAAATTAGCCCACATGCCAATTCCTTCTACTTTATCAGTACCTTTTAACAAATACATATAAATTGGTTGTCCGGATTCTGGTTGAATTGCTAAATTAGAAGTAGTGAAGTATGTACCTCCAGGTGTAGTAGAAGGAGTCAGGAAAGCTTGTGTGTCAACCCTGTCAACACCAAGATTGGAAAAATCCCAAGTTACATTTTGTCCCGGAGTTCCAAGACTAAATCCGGTAAGATCCGTTGTATCAACATTTAATAACATAGTATCACCGGCATTACCGAAATCTGAAGCTGTAATTGTTGTTCCTGTTGTCGTTGAACTACTGGAAGATGTATCATCATCTTTTTTACAAGCTGCAAAAGCAATGGTGATAATGGAAATAAATAAAAAGAGTTTTTTCATAGCATTTTTTTTTATGGTTTAAGTAAAGCAAAGATAAAATGAATTAATTTTATTCCCAAAAAAAAAAGAATATGTTAGTTATTGGTATTGCCGGAGGTACCGGTTCGGGTAAAACAACAGTTGTAAAGAAGATCGTAGAACAATGTCCCGCTGAAGGTGTTGTTGTGATGCCACAGGATGCATATTACCGTGATAACAGCCATCTGCCACTTGAAGAACGTCTGGAGATGAACTTCGATCATCCCAATGCACTGGAATTTGAGCTTTTGGTTGAGCATATAAAGCAATTAAAACAAGGCAAGCCTATTCAAATGCCAATATATTCCTATCTTACTTGTAC
Organism: uncultured Bacteroidales bacterium; assembly: GCA_964508675.1. Classification (GTDB taxonomy): domain Bacteria; phylum Bacteroidota; class Bacteroidia; order Bacteroidales; family GWA2-32-17; genus Ch61. The sequence continues at coordinate 4,019 of CAZDUU010000074.1, forward strand.
ACGTTCGCCTGAAACAATTCCGGTTTTTCCCAAAAATGTAATTATCCTGGAAGGAATTCTGATTTTTACAAATCAGGCATTGCGCGATTTGTGCGATATTAAAGTGTTTGTTGATGCCGATGCCGACGACAGGCTTATACGTGTTATAAGACGCGATATCGTTGAACGCGGACGTTCGGTCGATAAAGTCCTTGATCGCTATATCAAAACCGTAAAACCATCGCATTTGCAATTTATTGAACCAACCAAGCGTTATGCCGATATTATTGTTCCACAGGGTGGCGATAACCTGGTTGCAATCGATATTTTAACCCATGTCATTGAACGAAAATTAAAAGAAATATAAAATGAGCTTTGCTAGTATTCCTCTCAACAAAATCCTTTTTCTCGATATAGAGACCATACCTCAATATCCCCAATTTGGTGAATTACCGGAACCTTTTAAACAACTCTGGACTGAAAAAGCTGAAAAAATTGATAAGGAAAGACAGGCAGACGAAGTATATGAACGTGCCGGAATTTATGCTGAATTTGGCAAAATTATCTGCATCAGTGTAGGTTTGGTTTATAATACCAATAACCAGTATTTTGTTCGCATTAAATCATATTACGGGCATGATGAAAAAGATTTGCTCATGCGGTTTTTCGAATTACTGAACACCAAATATTCCGGTGAAGACCACTTTTTATGCGGTCATAATGGCAAAGAATTCGATTTTCCATATATCGCCCGCCGTGCACTCATTCATCGCATTAAATTGCCCAAAATCCTTGATACTGCCGGTTGTAAACCCTGGGAAGTTCGCCATCTTGATACCATGGAATTATGGCGCTTCGGCGACTACAAGAGTTATACTTCCTTAAACCTGCTTTCTGCCATTTTCGACATTCCTTCGCCCAAAGACGATATTTCGGGAAAAGATGTTTACCGGGTTTATTATCAGGAAAAAGATTTGGACAGAATTGTTACTTATTGCCAGAAAGATGTGGTAACGCTCATCAGGGTTTACATGCGCTATCGCGGGGATGAAATGATAACCGACGATAAAATTGAATTTATCAAATAATGCGTTTAGGCTTTATCACAATATTAACTCTGATTTTATTCTATGCCTGTAATGAAAAGGAAAATGTTGCTCCTACACCCATAGATAAATCATATTACCCAATGAATGTTAACGATGAAACGGTTTATTTTGTTGAATATATTAATATTGATAACCCTATAAGTCTTTATGATACCCAACGATATTATCTGAAGGAACGCATTGAAAGCCTGTATAACGACGAAACAGGAAATCCCATTTATAGAATTGAACGCTATAAACGTAGTGATACCTTGTCTGACTGGATACTCACTGATGTGTGGTTTTCGCAGTATTATCAGAATCAGGCACACAAAGTAGAGGAGAATATTCGCTTTGTGAAACTTGTTTTTCCTGTCGCTAAAAGCTTAAAATGGAATGGCAATGCCATGAATACATTGGAGGCTCAGACTTATGAAATAGATACTCTTGACAAACCATGGAAAAATTACGATTCTACTTTAGTCGTTATTCAGCAGGACAATGAAACCATGATAGACAAATACCTCGATTATGAACGTTTTGCCAAACATAAAGGCTTGGTTGAAAAAGGTTATGTGCATATTTCGCAGGCTTATGTGATTCAAAACGTACCCATTGAAAACCGCATTGTCCGTGGTGAAATATACCGGCAAACCGTAGTGGAATAAGAGCTTACTTTTTTGACAGAACAAAGTTAAGTAATATGTCAGTCTTCGACAGGCTCTGACTGAATTTTGTTACATTGAGTTTATCGAAATGTGAATAATAATGTATGCAGAAATTTTTAACACACACGTCATACCGGACTTGATCCGGTATCTCTATATTAGCTCAATTTGCTGGAGGTTTTGAGTAGATTCCGTGTCAAGCACGGAATGACGAAGTATGGTGGTTTTCTAGCCTAGAACTTGTAATTACTCACTGAGTGTAACATGCCATAAGTAAAGTAAAATTACCCATTATGCAAAGCTTATTGAGTAACAGAAGTTTTTTTTCTATTTAAAAAAATTAAGTTTAAAATAAGTATTATCAATATTGATATAGAGTAAAAAATCAAGATAATCGAGAAATTATATATATACTTAATATCACTAATACTTGCTGCTTCATATTTCATATCAAGTGCACTATTGAGAAGGATACCGAATCCTAAATAAATTATCCATAGTGTAAATATTAAAGCAACAATATTTATAACTTTTAAGTATAATTTCATTCCTTTTATCCTTTAACCTCAATTACATGGTCAGTGAAATGCCAAATAGCACCTGCAAACGCTGAACAGGGTAATGATTCCAATAGCTGTAATTTTTATTCAAAAGATTGTTGAAACGAAGGAAAGCTCCGAAGAGTTTAGAATAATGGTAATCGAATGAAAGATTGGCATCAACAATAGGAGAGAGCTTTATAGGAGTTTTGGGTGCAAAATAATCGTAAGCATAACGGGTTCCGATAGAGAAAATATCAAGCTGGGTAGTAATTTTGTCGCGCATATTATAGCGGGTAGTGAACGTAAGATCCCATTCCGGACGCTGGTAAGGTTTATCCAGATGTTCCAATGTGTATTTATAGTAATTCCCTGAAAGTATTACATTGAGCTTTTGATTGAGCTTATATGCCAACTCACCGTTAAATTTAACTTCCTGTGTTTCTTTGCCTTTCACTCCGTCGTAAACATAAATAAAATCATCTTCGGGCATAAGCGAATCGTTGATAAAGAAAGGCAGATTATCAAATAAACTATAGTTTACCTGCAACAAATAAGAAATCTGGCGGCTGAAATTTCCTTTAAAACCGGCAAAAATCTTCATCAGCTGGTTGGTATTTTTCATTTGAAGTCCTGGTTTCATATAAGGATTTTCTAGATAAGTGCTTTGTAAGGTATTTGAAATCATTTTTCCATCAAATCCGGCAAAGGGGATAAGGAAGTTTTCAATTACATTGTATTGAATGTCAGCCCTTGGATAGAAATGATAAAAAGTGCTGTCGCTGTATGCATCTACTTCCATAGCTAAACCGCAGTTAATACGCCATGTTTCGCCAAAGAAACGAACCCACGGAAAAATAGAAACCAATGCTTTATTGTTGGTATCAAGGCTTGTACTGATATTGTTCCAGTCGATATTTACGTCGGCACCCACAAACTGATTGCGGTATAGGAAACTTCCGCTTCCCATTACATGAAGATTATGCTGGAAATTTGAAAATTTATC
>CAZDUU010000075.1:0-7278 GCA_964508675.1 uncultured Bacteroidales bacterium
GATTGGAACCTGTGGCGGATTAAATCAATGGCTCGATAAAGAAATCGTCCACACCAATAATCTAAGCATTGATTTCCAGGGAAATACCATCAGAAGTATTTGCAGTATTGACAAAAGCAATTTATTGATCGGAACAGAAGATGGTTTCTTTTTAAAAAACATAAACAGCAACTATCTCAAAAAGTATTATATCTCGGCCGGTAAAATCAAGGACAAAATGGTAAAAGCCTATAGGGCTGGCCAAAATCTGTATTTTTTTGTCCGCGACGGCTACATCATTATTTACAACCTGATTACCAAGAAAAGAAATGTAATAAAATCAAAATTTGTTGAAGGCAAAGAAACCATTTCTGTTTACAATTCAACTATATACTGGCTGGAAAATAAACCGAGCAGGGTTTGTTCATATGATGAAAAAAACGGAAGGATTAATTCTGTTATGTTGCCTGTAGAGTTTGACAACCAGACATTATATACCATTCAGGTGTTGAAAAATAAAATTCTTGTTACCGGAAACAAAGGCTTTGCAGAAATAAACATACCTTCCAATACGATTGCTTATTTTTCTGTTGAAAAATTAAATATTTCTGAGTTAAAAAGCACTGATCATCTGATTTTCGCAACATGCTCCCCGCAACATGAATACTGGCTCGGAATAAGAGGAATCGGCATTTTTTGTTTAGACAGAAATTACAAGGTTATCAGAAAATATATTCAATCGTATCACACAAATAATGAGGAAAATATTAATTTTAAATTTCCTGTATGCTGTGTTTTCGATCATTCGGGCAATGCCTTTATCGGAACTGACGGCAACGGCCTTATCAAGATAAATACAGGAATCAGAAAATTCAATCACATTCTGCCATCTGCAATTTGCAGTAAACAAATCAAAGATAACTTTATATGCGCTCTTTATAAGAACACCAATGGCCAATATTATTTTAGTACGCTAAATTCAGGACTGTTCATTTACAATCCGAAAGACCTGAAATGTACTGAAATAAGCGAATTTCATAAAAAACAGATAAGCAATATCATTTTTATTATACCGGCAGATAATAACATGCTACTCGTCAGTACAAACATAGGTTTACTACAATTTTCAGTTTCTAAAAATCAGTTTATTAAGCAATTAAGCAACAACACTACTTACTTCTCCAATTTTTGCAAACTCAATGATAAATATATTTTAGGTTCAGAAGAGGGTTTATTTTTACTTCAGCAGGATAAAATCACTAAATTAAATACCGGAACGCTAAACCAGATTTCCTTGCTGTTCAGCCTTGATGATAACAGTTTTATTGCAGCCGAAAAAGGAGATAAAATGTATGTTGTGAGCCTGCTTAACCTTACTAAAAGGCAACCCATTGAATTACCTGACAGTATTCTTCCATACAGGCCCATATTCAACAGTTTTGTAAAAATCAAAAATGAGTATTTTGCCGGAACTTCTTTCGGGTTATTAAAGTTTTCGGACAAATTCAAATTCTTAAAAAGATACTCACAGTACAATGGGCTGCTTGATGTGAATATTTATACCATGCTTTCTGATAGATCCGAAAAATTGTGGATTAGCACCAATAAAGGAATAAGTTTATTTGATCCGGAAAAAGAAAGCTTTAGAAACTTTACAGAAAGTGATGGTCTTCAATCGCTCGAATTTAACACCCACTCAGCTTTTTTTGCCGACGATGGTGAAATGCTTTTCGGTGGTATTAACGGCTTTAACACATTTTACCCCGATAAAGTTGTTTATAATAAAGTAGTTCCAAAAATAAAACTAAGTGAGATTGAACTCAACGATGAAAAACTAAATTCAGCCGATTTGAATGCAGACGGCCCACTTTCCTTTTCATACAATCAAAATAATTTCACATTCAAAATTGCGGCTACGGAATACACACAACCTTCAAAAAATGAAATTAAAGTTATTCTGAAAGGAATTGAAACAAAATGGAACTACCTGAAAGATAAAAACTCTATTCATTATCCCTGGCTTCCTGTCGGCAGATATGAGCTATATGCTTCCGCATCAAACAATGACGGGTATTGGTCAAATCCTGTTCTGTTGCTTAAATTTACCATAAATCCTCCGTATTGGAAAAGCACATGGTTTTATGTCCTGATCATATTTCTGTTTTTGGTTCTTATGTCCATTACCTATTACTTCATATACCTATTTAATGTAAAGAAAAAAATCAGAGAACTTAAGCAATTACAAGCTATTGAAAGAGTAAGAATCAATATCTCCCGCGAAATTCACGATGACATTGGAGCAGGATTAACACAGATTGCTATCCTTTCAGAACAATTAAACAACGATGCATTGCAACATCTTGAAACGACTCAAATTCAGACCCGTACCAAAAAACTTGAAAGCATCACAAGAGAACTTCTTCAAAGCATGAGCGAGATTGTGTGGGTTATGAATCCTGTAAACGACACACTCGAAAATCTACTAATCTACCTAAGAAAAACACTTAACCGCCTTATTGAAGACAGCTCTTTTGATATCAGAATCATTTTTCCCGAACATTGTCCGGAAATTATTGTTGACTCCGGTGTAAGGAGAAAAATACTGCTCATTCTCAAAGAAGCTGTTAATAACTCCATCAAGCATTCTAAAGGTAATTTCATTCTGCTGAAATTCACTTTGACAGATCATCATTTTTCCATCGAAATATCGGATAACGGCACCGGAACCCAGGACAAAAAAAATCCTGTTGGGAATGGACTGAGGAATATGCAGCAACATGCCGGTGAAATCGGATGCATGATTGATTATCATTCTGATAGCATTGGTTTTAAAATCACATTGAACGGGAATCTGAATATTTTTACTACTAAAGTAGTAAAAACCTCCTGAAAACTTAGATTAGCTTTACCCTATGCAAAAAAAAATTGTAATAGTAGAAGACAACGATGAAATCCGTTTCCGGTTTATTGATATATTTTCAAACACCGACGATATTGAATGCATAGGTGTCTATTCAAATGCCGAAGATTTTATTTCCGAATTCAGCCTACTGAAGCCTGATATTGTTTTTATGGACATTCAACTTCCCGGGATTAGCGGCATTGATTGCATCCGGCAACTAAAAAGTTATCACAACGAGACCCACTTTATCATTTTCACCATTTTCGAAAACAGTGAAAATATTTTCAACGCAATAAAGGCCGGTGCAACGGGATATTTACTTAAAAGCACTCCCGCTGATAAGCTTATTTCTTCTGTTTATGAAATATTACGGGGCGAATCACCCATGTCAGGCTCCATTGCCATGAAGGTAATAAAAGCTTTCCAGGCACCCGCATCCTCTGATTTTGATTCATTGTCGCAAAGAGAACAGACCATTCTGCAATATCTCACCAAAGGGTACCGATACAAAGATATAGCCGAAGAATTATTTATAAGTATCGAAACGGTCAGAACCCATATAAGAAACATATACGAAAAACTACAGGTAAATTCGCGTTATGAGTTACTTAATAAAGCAGGCATTTCGCAGATTTCGGAAAACACAAAATATATCAGCTCAAACGTTAAACCTGAAGATGAAGAAAACTGTTATCATAAGCTTCTGACTTTTTTTGAAGCGGAAAAACTATTTCTTAAAGAAAAACTATCTATCAGTCAGGTCGCGGAAATGATAAACTACCCTGTTTATATAGTATCGCAAACGATAATCAAAAGGTTTAATATGGGCTTTTTCGATATTGTTAATCATTACAGGGTTCTGCATGCTATTCAATTATTAAAAGACCTGCAGGATAATATCTCCATCGAGGGTATCGGTTACCAGTGCGGATTCACATCCAGAACAGCTTTTTACAAAGCTTTTAAAAAAGAAACCGGAAACTCTCCCGGCGAATATTTTACTTTTTTACAAAATCAAAAAACAGCTTTAAATTAGTTTGTCAACTTTTATAAAGCTTTACACCAAAGCCTTATTTTTATATGACCTTTGCTAAAAAGAAGGTCTATGAATAAAATTTTGTTTTTTGTACTTTTAATAAGCAGTTTACCAACCTTTAGTACAAACACACAGGAAGACATCTTAAACCATGATTCTGCATCAATCATGTTAACTCCTCCTTCAGCAGCTCATATCCGGTGGAAAGACTGGGATTATAAAGGTTATATCGGCATTACTCCTGTTTATTTAAACACACACAGCTTCAGTCTTGGTTTTGGTGCGGAAGGCGAATTTGCCCTGCCTAAAATGCTTTCGTTCAGGGCTAATTTCTCACGAAACTATTTTGAACTTGACAAAAGCAGCAAGAAGCCATATATGTTAGACTTGGGTATCAGCTTTCACCCCATTGAATGGATCGGTGATGCAAGCTATTCTGAGTCAAAAGTCAACGGTGCTTACCAGATATCATATGACGGAGGCCAGACATGGCACGACAGGGATGCAACTATTGAGCATTCCAGCAGTTCCGACGAAAGCATTAAACGGATCTGTTTCAGGGCCGGTATCATGAATTACAGATATAATTTTACAGAAGAGACACAGTATCATGGTGATGTTATCAGATATGTAAAATCATCGGCTTTATATATCGGGCTTTCCTACTATAAGGTAGGCCTCGAAAAAAGCCAGAGAAGAAGCATCATGGCTGACTTTTTTATTCAAAAAGGAGTAGATGTTCCGACCAATCCTCTGATATCTGATACCTGTACCATGCAAAAGGGTGTCAGAGTATGCTATGTAAGAGCAGGTGATACAGGTGGCGGAACCTACGAATTCGGATTTCTGCCCGGATTAAATTCCAAAAGCTATATCTATTTTAAAATATCACTGACTATTAATGCAGTGTTTACAAAAGGATTCAAATGGTAATATGTATAACTAAAAATTTAATTTATGAGAACAACTATTCATTATTTTTTTGCTTTTTTAGCATTAAGCATTTTAGCATTATCAGGATGCAAAAAAGATGACGACACAAACAACAACAATTCCAACACTCAGCCGACTGCGACTATCGGCTCATCAAGACAAGGGGGCGGAGTTACTGATATTGAAGGGAATACATACAGAACGGTCATTATCACTGTTTCGAACAGCAAAAGCACACAGGCAAATGAACAGGAATGGATGGCAGAGAACTTAAAATCGACCAAGTATGCCAACGGAAATTCCATTAATCCACAAGAGATGGCTGTTTGCAACAATGATTCAACAACAGTAAGCGGATTAGGATATTTATACACATGGTATGCCCTCATGAACAATACGACAGTTGCCGGTTCACAGGGAGCTTGCCCTGATGGCTGGCATCTCCCAACCATTAACGAATATAATACTTTGATAAACGCATTAGGCGGGGCTTCTGTTGCCGGAAAAAAAATGAAATCGACAGATTCAACTTATTGGGATAATATCAGTTTAGCCGATAATTCAAGTGGATTTAGTGCTTTAGGATCGGGCTGGATGATGAACGGAATGGTTTTCTTTTACAAACAGGCAACCATGTTCTGGACTTCAACAGAAGAATCTGCTGGAAGTGAAAGTGCTAAACTGATTCAGTTAAACAGCAATAATCAAGGTGTTATAAACATGTATGGCGGAGGTAAAGATGTAAAACAATCTTGCAGGTGTGTTAAAAACTAGACCTCGAAAATAATTACATGAAAATCGCAGTCATTATCATTTTATTATGGATACCATTCCATTCGTTTGCGCAAATGTCGTTTTATGAAGCGGAATTAGGAAAGGTTGCATCAAAACAGGAAAATCAAAAATTCTGGGACCTGGTAATCAGAACTACCATGCAAATTTCTGTTATCGATAATTGGATAAGGGATAAAGAGGATAAGAAATTCCATTTTGGTGATATGCTTGGAATAAGAGGTGGTTTCGGAGTCGGAAGCTGGCAACAACTCCAACCTGAAGGGAAGAAAAAGTATAATGAACTTATTGAGCTTGGATTTTCAGCAGGTGGCTTTGCCGGGTATAAAAACGATACATGGGGAGTCTTTTACAAGTATCAGAGGGAATGGTTTACTTCATACCATATGAGAAGTCCGTCAACGTATAATTTTATTTGCGATGTAAATACCATTTCCGTTATAATTAAAAACGCATATTACCTGGAATATGCAACAGGAAAGCCGGTTATTAAGTCTTCGTTATCAGATTCTGACGAATTTTCACGATACACATTTAAATATTTTACAAACGATGATACAGACAACTATACAAAGGAATATATCGGTTTCAAGGTAGAACGGATCGAAAAAAATAATAATCAGGATTTTAATACATATAGTTTTGTCGGTGGTTTTTCGTTTTAATAATTCAAGCTATGCAAACAAAAAAGGCTGCTCTTTCGGGCAGCCTTTTTTACTTATTTTACCACAGAAAACCTTTGTATCACCACTTTTTTGCCATTCTTAACTAGCGAGGCAATGTAAATACCTTTGGAGTATTTATCCAACGAAACTACCCTTTCGCTGTAGCCTTCGGCTACTGAGATGGTTTCAACATGTTCGCCAAGAACATTGGTTATTTCTACTTCGCAGGGATTTTCCGATTCCGAATTAACGCATAAGGTTGCCTGTTCCGATGCAGGATTGGGAACAATTTTTATCCACGATGAGTTTTCGATATTCATTTCTGGTGAGTTGTTCTGGAAAGATTTTGTCTGTTCTTCAACAGGTTCTTGATACATGGGACAGTTTGCCCTTTCAGTTTCAATCCGGTCAGGGGGAATTAAGCCCAGTGATATTCGTTTTTCTAATTGCAACATACAAAGCCATGCATCAGCCTGTTCCTTATGTATAGCGCAGGTGTCGGAAGTTAATTCTTCGACCAGTTCAATAGCTTTGTCATAATTGCCGGTCATACGGTAAAGGGTTGCTTTTTCTAGCTTTAATTGGAATAAACGGTAGTAATTATCTCTTTGTAGTTGCTGCATTTTATGATTTGCTACCATGGCCTGGTTAAATTCTGAATTTGATATGCCGTTTAGTTGCTTTAAACCATACATTTTTTTGAGACAGAAACGCATATTTTCCCAAGAGCTTTCCCATAGTTCTACATTTTTCTGGTTTGCCACAGGTACATTTCCTTCAAATGTTTGTGCATAAGAGTTAAATGGGTTTTGCCAATCATTGGTTCCCTCAGCTTGTTCGATTTCGAATGAATATCTATAATCAATCATGTCTTGGGCATCATTAGAGATATTTTCAACTATTAGTGACTTCGCATCGCATGAGTGATAAGTCGCTGTTGGTGAGGTTACTAAAGGGAAATTCACAGAAGG
>CAZDUU010000076.1:0-7273 GCA_964508675.1 uncultured Bacteroidales bacterium
TAACAAAACGATATTATTTATATAAAAACCCCGCCAAATTTTGGCGGGGTTTTTTGTTTGTACATTAAAATAATGTATTTTTGTATAAACTAAATCGTTAAATCTTATGAAAGCAACAATTTTTGTTTTTCTGTTGATTTTACCTGTATTTATATTTGGTCAACAGGATCAGCAAAACCCTCAAAAATTTGACAAAAAAAACACTACCCAGAAAGTTTTGGTTCAAAAAGTAAAAGCAACTGAAAAAAAAGCTTATGTAGAACAAAATTACCCTACTGAAGCATATTTAAAAGCGAATAATGTCCCTGACAATTTTCCAAGATTTAAAGATACCGGAAATCCAAAATTAGATAGGACTCGTTATAGTGATGAAAAACAAGCGTGGATAAAGAAACATCCCCAGGAATTTGAAAAAATCAAACATCTTACTTTATAACCCTAAACAAATGTTTTATGAAAACAAAATTAGTTTTTATCGGGCTTATATTGATTGGTATTTCGATAAATATCTATAGCCAAACATTTACAAATACAACAGCAACCTCTATCCCTGATAATAACACATCAGGTGTTTATATAGATATTAGTGTATCAGGTATATCGCCAACTGCTATATTGGATAATGTTACCATTAATATTACTCATAGCTGGGATAGCGATTTAAGTATTTATATTGTTGACCCATTGAATAATGAACATTTATTGAGCAGCGGTAATGGTTCAAGTGGCGATAATTATACCAATACTGTTTTTAGGAATACGGCAAGCACAAGTATTACATTGGGAGCAGCGCCATTTACCGGTGCTTTTATTCCTGAAGAATCACTGCCAAGGGGAGTTAATCCCAATGGAACATGGAGACTACACGTTATAGACGGTGCTTCCGGTGACGTTGGGACAGTAAATAATTGGTCTGTTACATTTGTCGCTCCAACATGCCCAACCGTTGGTATTCACACTTATCCAACTTTGGGAGTGACAACAATGACATGTCGTGATAGTACTTATATCCTTCCAAATGACTCAGCCACAGCAGGCGGAGCTATTTATCCTTCATTGTATTTTCAGTTTAATACAGGTGCCAATGGTGCCAAAAATGCAGTGACAATTTATGAAGACGGTAATGTGATTTATCAGGCCGGTTACGTTCTGATGGATCCCAATACCGAACTTACAGTTTATTTTCCCGGCCCGGGAGCAGACCCTTCCTCAAGCTATACAATGCAAGTATGTAACCAAGATGGAACAGCTCCTATGCCGTGGGTTGTTTACGATGGAAATGGAACCACTTATGCATCCGGAACAACTCCTACAGGATGTACAAACTATGGTACGTGGCATCCGGCAGGTAGTTTAACGTGGACAATATCGCCTTCAGTCTCAGGATTGTACTATTCGTCATGGGGCCTTGCTGGTTTGTGGGCAGATGAGTCAGGTCCTGGCACCTATACCATAACTTATAATTGGGATAATCAGGGAACTGGTGCATATCATTGTACAGGTTCAGCTTCAACTACGATTACTGTCACCAATCCCTGGAGTGCGGCATGGAATAGTCCCGGCACTATTTGTGCTTCCAATGGATCTATAAACCTTGCAGGTTATATTACAGGAAATACTGGCGGTACATTCACCGGAAACGGTGTGAGCGGGAATACATTTAATCCAAGCGGATTATCTGGTAATGTAAATGTTACATATACTGTTGGGAACAGTAGTGCCTGTTATGCTACCCAATCTCAAAATATAAATGTTACACCTTTGGCGACAGCCAATGCTGGTGCAGACGGATCTATCTGTGCAGGTCAGACTTACACGGTGGGCGGAGCAAGTTATGGAGGGAGCGCTACCGGGTGTGGATGGACTACAAGTGGAACAGGTTCATTTACGAATGGCAATACTTCTTCCCCAACATATACTCCAAGTGCTACAGATATTTCAAATGGGAGTGTAAATCTTACAATGACAACAACTGGACCATGTGCTTCTGCAATAGATGTAATGCATCTGACTATTAACGCGTTACCGAATGCGGGATTTTCTTATAGTTCTGGTTCATTCTGCAAAACAGGGACAAATCCTACTCCTACAGTAAATACAGGAGGTGGTACCTTTAGTTCGACACCTGCTGGTTTAAGCATTAATACTTCAAATGGAACAATAGATTTAGCAGCAAGTACAGTTGGAACTTATACTGTTACATATTCGATTAGCGGAACATGTTCAAACAGTTCTAGTGCTTCAATTACAATAACCAACGGTTTTGATGCCCAATTTAGTTATGCAGGCCCTTATTGTCAGTCTGCATCTAATCCTTTACCTTCGCATACTACTGGTAGTAATGGTACTTACACTGCAAACCCTGCAGGTTTGTCATTTGTAAGTTCAAGTACCGGTGAAATAAATCTGGCTTCCTCTTTGCCGGGAAATTATACAATAACGAATACAATTGCTGCTTCTGGCGGGTGTTCAGCAGCCACATATAACTATTCTGTTGCTATTGATCAGGCAGCAACAGTAAATGCTGGATCTGATGCAACTATTTGTTCGAATCAGAACTATTTGGTTTCAGGAGCTTCAATAGGAGGTAGTGCAACTTCGGTTTCATGGTTGAGTAATGGCACAGGAAGTATTGTAAATGCGGGAACAATATCACCGACTTATATTCCAAGTGCTTCTGATGCAACAAATGGATCGGTTACATTAACTGCAACGACAAATGATCCTTCTAATTCTTGTAATTCAGTAAGTGACCAGTTGACATTATATATAAATCAAGCGTCTGTTGTAGATGCCGGTTCAGATCAGGTTATTTGTGAAGGAAATATTGTTAATCTGAATGGTTCTATGTCTGGTGGGGCTAGTACCGTATTATGGACTTCTTCGGGGAATGGATCTTTTACTAGTAACACGAGTATTAATGCAACTTATACTCCTTCAGTAACCGATATTCAAAACGGAAATGTTAATTTGATAATCACTGCAAATGATCCTGATGGTGGTGGTCCTTGCGCAACATCAGCTGATACAGTTTACATACAGATTAACAGAATGGCAACAGTTAATGCAGGTTTTGATAAAACAATCTGTGCTGGCGAACAAACAAATATTATAGCTACTATTGGTGGTTCTGCTTCGAATGTAATGTGGTCAACTACTGGTTCGGGGACTTTTACAAATCCAACGGTCCCTTCTACAACATATATTCCTTCTGCAACTGATATTTCAAATGGTTATGTTTATTTAGTTGTTAATACTGATGATCCAGATGGAAGTGGTCCTTGTGGAACTAAAATTGACAGTTTACTGCTTACTATAAATCCTCTTCCTGTAATAAATAATATTCAAACTACTGCAGTTACAGACTGTAATGCTCCAAATGGAACAATTACAATAACAGCAACAAGTAGTATGACTCCAATTCAGTATTCAATTGATAATGGTTTGAATTATTCAACCACAAATGCATATACAGGTTTAAATGCCGGAATGTATAATGTGGTTATTGAGAATTCGGCAGGGTGTACTGCCAGCCAGTCTGCTACTATTCAAAATACACAGGGACCTCAAATAAATTCTATTGAAACCCATAACCCACTTTGTTATGGCCAAAGTAATGGTCAGATTGTTGTTCACGCAACTGGTGCTGATTATTTTGTGTTGAATAGCGGAAGTCAGACTACTGATAGTACATTTTCAAACTTAGGTCCCGGGACATATAATATTTTGGTTCTTGATAACGGTAACTGTCAGGCAACTTCACAGATTACTCTGATACAGCCGACAGAGGTTGTTGTTTCAGATTTTAAACAAGATATTCAATGTTTTGGAAATCAAGATGGATCCATTGCCTTAACTGTACAAGGGGGGACTTCACCTTATTCTTACTTGTGGAGTAATTCATTAAGCAATTCTACTATTAATAACTTAACCGCGGGAATTTATATTGTGACAGTTACAGATGCAAATGGCTGCTCAAAAATTTTAGTAGATACGATTACTCAACCTTCTATGATTGTAATAAGTTTGAATGCCACAAATCCGACTTGCTCTAATACAAGTAATGGAAGCATTCAAACTGTTGTATCCGGAGGTGTACCAAATTATTCTTACCAGTGGAGTAATACTTCATCAAGTCCTAATATAAATAATTTGACTGGGGGAACTTACTCACTTACCGTAACAGATTCTAATGGATGCTCGCAAATTTCTTCATCTTCAATTAATGCGCCTAATGCTATGAGTGTAGAACCTTCAGTAACAAATATAAATTGCTACGGATTGCAGGATGGAATTATATCATTGAATGTAAGTGGAGGTACAGCTCCCTATTCTTATAACTGGAGTAACCAATCTAATTCATCAATTGTAACAAATTTGATTTCAGGTGTTTATACTGTAACTATTATTGATCAGAATTTATGCTCAGGTACTTATGCTTATACTATTACAGAACCTACTGAACTTATTGTAAATTTGAATCAGTCAGAAATATTGTGTAATGGAAGCAACGAAGGATTTATCAATCTTATTGTAACTGGCGGGACATCTCCTTACAGTTATCATTGGTCTAATAGTGCAAGCACAGCAAGTTTGCTGAATTTACCTGCAGGTACCTACAGCTATACAGTAACTGATGCAAATTCATGCACACGAACAGATGCTATAAATATTATTGGTAGTTCTGCTATTGAACCTGTTATTAATTTTAATATCAATACGCAACTGGCTAGTGTTTCTGTTCTGGGAGGTACAAGTCCATATAGCTATTTGTGGAGTAATGGAAAAATTGACACAACTATTACCTTAATAGAAATGGGTGAATATACAGTTACTGTTACTGATGCCAATGGTTGTACGGCTGTTTCTTCATATAATCATGATGTGCCACTGAAAATTCCAACCTGTATTACGCCTAATGGTGATAAAGTAAATGATGATTTTGAAATTTCAAATATTGCTGCTTATCCAAAATTATCAATAGAAGTTTATAATCGTTGGGGGGATTTATTATTTTCATTTGATGGAACGGGAATAGAATATGTTTCTTCAGCAAACCGTTGGGATGGGAAATATAATGGTAAGGATTTACCGATGGGACCTTATTTGTATATAATTGATTTACATGACAATAATGATCCATTAACTGGTACAGTTACAATTATCCATTAAAATATTTGGTAATGAATAAAAAATAATGTTAAATTTGCATAAATATTTATAGCGCTATGAAAAAATATATTTTAAGTTTTGCATTTATTCTGTCAGTTGCATATTCTGTAAACGCACAGCAGCTTCCACTATACTCACAGTATATGTTTAACGGTTTCTTATTGAACCCCGGTATTGCCGGTAGTGTGGATTATTTCCCAATCAGACTAACAGCTCGCCAACAATGGACCGGTATTAAGGATGCTCCTTCTACCCAGGCTTTAAGTGCTCACTATTTATTTGAAAGCCAAAAACTTGGTGTTGGTGGCTTCGTTTTTAACGATAAATTTGGTCCCCTAAGTGAAACCGGTATTCAGGCTTCATTTGCATATCATCTTCCTTTGGAAGGAATTAATTCAAAATTAGGTATTGGATTGGCATTTAAAGCATTTCAATTTAAATTTGATGAGTCAGAACTCGTTACTATTGACGATAATGATATGGCAGTTACCCATGGTAAAATTGCTAAATTTGTTCCTGATGCTGATTTTGGATTATATTTATACGGCGAAAGATATTATGTAGGAGTTTCTGCTACACAACTTATTCAGTTTAAAATTGATTTAGGCGACAGTAATCTGGTTGACCAAAATAAAATCATACGCCATTATTATTCATTGGCCGGATATCGTTTTTCTTTAAATGATAATTTTGATGTAGAACCTTCAGTTTTAGTTAAAGGAACCATGCAATCACCATGGCAGGTTGATTTTAACGTAAAGGCGATTTATAAAAGCATGTATTGGTTAGGAGTTTCTTACCGCTCCAGCAAAGACCTGGTTGCTATGGTCGGTTTTAAAGTTAAGAAATTCTATATTGGTTATGCTTTCGATTATACCTTCTCAAATATAAGTAAATATAGCAACGGAAGCCACGAAATATTGATTGGCTTTAATGTATTTGAAGGTAAAAACAAAGGTTCAAGCTTAATTTAGTAAATAAAACTCTTTATTATGAAACGTATTTCCGTTATTTTAGCGGGGCTGTTGTTTATTTCTATAAATTTTTATGCAGCTACTGTTACAAGTAATGCCGTAACAGGGAACTGGAACTCATCTTCAACATGGGTGGGAGGAGTTGTTCCTACTTCGAATGATTCAGTTGTGATTGTAAGTAGTGCAATCATTACACTGAATGGAAATGCTACTGTTTACAAATTAAGAATTAACTCAGGCGGGACTTTAAATATTTCGACTTATACATTAACACTAAACGGAACAGGTACTCTTGGTGGAAATTTTGATATATACGGAACTCTCAACGGAAATTCAGGAACGATTCAGTTAACCGGTGATTTTACTTTTTCAGGTGTTTTTAATTACGGAACAAGTACCGTGATTTTTAATGGAAATGATGCTCAACAAATGCTGGGAAGTGCACCGACTTTTTATACATTACGTTCTACAAATACAAACAATGCAACCGGAAAGGGTGTGAGCCTTCATCAGACTAATACGACTGTAAAAGGAAATTTTATTGCGGATGGCGTTTTTGCCAGAAATTCCCAAAGTTTTCCCAATGCAACCGTAACATTTGATGGTGTGGATACTTTAAAAGGTGCTTACAGTTTTTACTTGAATCATATTGTTATAAACTCAGGAGCAACGCTTAATGGCGGTTACAAAACGGTTTATTTATATGGTAACTGGACTTCAAACGGTTCTTTTGTATGCCAAAACAGTTCAATAATTGTGAAATATGATACCTATAGCTCGTGTCAACCTAATAGTCAGAATATATATGTTGCTAATCCTGCTACAAATCCTTTCTGGAATCTGACCTGCGATAAAACTTCGGGTAAAGTACTACCTGTTGGCGGAGCTGCCAATACTTTGGGACATATTTATGTTCTGAACAATTTTGCCGTAAACAACGGCACTTGGGAAGTTAATGATACACGCCAGCTTTATGTTGGAAAAGATTTTACATGCAGTGGTACAGGAACTTTTACTGCCGGCCCCGGAAGAGTTATTATGAATGGCAGCAATGCAACAACATTACAACTTCTGAGTCCCGGAAGTAACCAATTGTATAAATTGACTATCAGCAATACAGGAGCAGG
>CAZDUU010000077.1:0-7235 GCA_964508675.1 uncultured Bacteroidales bacterium
GGTACTGAATTCATCCAGGCTGCCTTCCAGAAAATTTTTTACGGCAATGATAAAAAGCTCAATTCCCTTTGCTTTATCAGCACCGATTTTATTCAGAAGTTTTTCAATCGTACCGCCGTTCAAGAGAAATTTTAATATCTGTGCTCCGGTGGAATTTATTTTTGTGGCCTGGTTGGGTCTTTTTATAAGAATATTGTCTTCAGTCCGAACAAAAATATACGGACGAACTTTTTCTATAAATTCATCTATCCAGAGCAGGGATTGTATTTCCGGAAGGCTTTTCATTAGTGCGAACCTCCGCTGACACAGGCTGAGTGGCAAGCTGAATGGCAGGCCGAATGACAGGCTGAGTGACAGGCCGAATGGCATGCCGAGTGACAGGCATCGTGACAAACATTGATATTATTAAGTATATCAATGGACGGTGCATATAAATGATCGATGTTTACCGGAATATTGTATTCATATTCGTGCGGATCACGGTCGTGGTAGCTGTAATGATAAAAAGGACTCTGGCCATAATACCAATGATACCACAACCAGTTTGGATTATGATTGAATACCGTCCGTTTTTCTTCGGGAATATGTTGATTTTGCCATTCATCCATCTGTTTGCGATAATATTCTTTGGTAGCTTCTATGTCGCAATCCCAGGCCTTTTTCTGAATATTTTTTACCACCATTTGCATCAGGCTCTCGAGCTCCTGTTGTGAAAATTCGCCATCGTCCATGAGGGCACTGTAAAGAGCGGTTTCATATTCTCCAAGTTTGTTGACTTCGGGCGTTCTTTCTGTTTTAACTTTTAGCGGGGAACGGCTGATGACTTCAATCAGCTTTTCATTTTCCATGGCTGCAACCATTCCGCTCAGGATGCTTTTAAACGGTATTTCGAGATAGAAAGCTGCTTCGAGAGGCAATAAATCCTTGCATATTTTGCCGGGGATATGGTAGTTTGATAAATTTAATTTTGGCGGTGTCCAGTCGAGATTATCCCAATTGACCTCGTCTATTCCTTCTTTGGCTTTAATCATAGAGCGATGTTTGCGCAACACAATCAGGATAAAAACGATTAGGATTATAGCGCCAAGCAAGATGAACAGTATATTGTCAAATTTTTTGCCTTCGGCATGGTAATAATAGTTTTCGGTCGAGGAAGGAGTGCTTTCTGCCGGTGTAGCAGCAGTGAGGTTAAACCATTCGGCAGGCATATAAAACTGGGTTCGCATATCGTAACGATAACCCGGATTATTTTTATGAAATACCAGCTCAAGTTTTCCGGTTTTACTTCGTTGATAGTCAATTAAAAATTTCTCATTTACAAATTTTTCGGTAAGGATGATGTTATTTGACATGAAATATTTTCGCAGAAAAGTAACACTATCAGGAACCTGATAAGGAACAATTACTTTTAGAGTGTAATGATCCATGTTTGACGATTCGCCCCATGCCACAGGCGACCAGTTGAATACAGCCAGTGCTTTGCCTTCGTTGCTGGTAGTGTTTACAAGATAGCCGGATGTATTGAAATTGGTGTTGAAGTAAAATACATAGGTGACATTTCCTGAAGCAACACCGGCGCCATTGGCAAGAACAATGTCCCATTTACCTCCACCAACATCCGAAATGCTAAGTTTATATTTGGTTCCTTGGTCGTCAACGGCATAAGATTCATCTGAAAATCCGTAAACCGGCAGCCGGTCATTCCCTTCGAAATAGAAACCGTGAAGTTCGCCTTCCAATACATGATACTGAACGGTGTAAGCCACCGTTGCATCGCCGTTATTTTTAAGTTCGACACTGGTTTCAACAAAATTGATTGTTCCGGAACCGGCGAAAATACTGCTAAAGCAAAATAAAAAAAGAATTATAAAGTATGTTCTCATTCTGATGAATTTTTGAAAAATAAAAGTACGATTATTTTTAGCTTGAAATGTATGTGAATTTTTTTTCTTATGATTTTTAATCATTCAGCCCTTTGCCTTCGAGTATCTGCGGTATATATTTTTCAACTCTCGATACTCGGGTTTGTGACTGTTTGGGTTGTGAAAAGAAAAAAATGTATGCTCTTTGACGTCCGGGTGTAAGGGCCTCGAATGCTTTTTTCAGAGCAGGGTTTTCATTTAGTTTTAGCTGAAATTCCTCGGGAAGAGTGTAGTCTGAAGTTTTTTTCATTTCTACTTTCAGCCCTTTTTTTTCTATTTCAATGGCTTCGAGTATATAACTTTTGATAATATCTCTGATGGCTTCGATCTCATTAACATTGGTAAAACGAATCTGCCGTCCAGCCTGCACATTTTCTGTCTGCTGAATAAGAATTTTATGATGGTCGTTTAATAAAGCTCCTTTTATGAAAAGAATGGCACAATATTCCTTAAATCCATGAATAATTACAACGTTTTTATTATCGAATGTGTAGCATGGCTGCCCCCATTTCAGTTCTTCAGCCAGCGGGCATTCGAGTATAATGGCTCTAAGCAAGGAAAGTTCTTTTTGCCATTTCTTTTCCTTTTTTAAAAAATCATCAACTTTTGGATTCATATATGATGTGAATTTAGTTTATTAATAACAATTGCGGACAGGGTATGAATGTGGCGGAGTTCTTATTTAACAATACGTGCAATAACACTGACCGAAACACCTGTAACCCAGAAAATCCTTATAATATATTTTTTTGAGTACCGTTTTTTCTACCAAATAAAAGGGAAGTATCTATATCTAACTTTTTCGCAATAATCCTGATATCCATTCAAATCTCTCAGTAGGACCTTTTCTTCATTTAAAGTCCTGAATACAATTAAAATTCCAATAACAATTGACGGTATCAACGCTAAATACGAACCTAATGATAAAGGAGTAAATAATATTATAAGATAAGCTCCGCTATACATTGGATGACGTACAACTGAATATAGTCCGCTTGTGATAACTTTCTGATTTTCGTAGGTTTTAATGTTGCTTGCTAAAAAGCTGTTCTGCTTAAAAACGAAAAACACAATCAAGAATCCCAAAGAGACTAAAAAGGTTGATGGAATTACTATCCATAAAGGAACAAAGGTCAGATTGAACCTGAAATCCAGACCAGGAATAATCAAAAGTGCAATAAACATCAGGCCATTTATTGACTGAATAATTTGTTGTTTTTTTTCTTTTTCTGTTTGTGTCCGACGTTCAATTAGTTCCGGGGTTTTTAATAAGAAATAAAAAGTCAGGATATTTGTCCATATGAAAAAGGTTCCAAAATATATCCAACCATTATAAAAGTATACTGAACCGGCAGGAATAAATAAACAAAGTATTAAAACTGCATAAAATACAACCAGCATTAAAGATACTTTAATTGTTAGTGCCATTCTCTGTTTCATTTTAGTATAACATTTTAAATAAGAAAAACATTAAGCGAAGTGTATTTCTCTTTATCATTAAGCACTCATCTTTTAAATATTTTTTTAGTTTCCAGGCTGTTGTCAGTAATGTCAGAAGAAAAAAATAAACGCAAGAATTCCATAAAGAAATACAGCTTGTTTGTGATAAACATCTGCCGAATTTTCGTCAAAATAATTTCCTTCAGAGTTGTAGCCCCTTCTCATGCGAATTAAGAATATCCAACTTAAAAACATCGTCTAAACCGTAAATATGGTTGATAATTTTATGATTATCCACTTTTTCATATCAGTTAAGAGTTATGTGAAATGAAGTCATGCTTCGACACGACTCAGTATTACGCGCGATAAACTTTAATTTTCAAATTTCCTCATATTCAAATTATCAAAATAATTTACCTTCAAAGAATATGGAGTGGAGCATCAACTTAGCTTATCATGGTGAGAAATTAACGTAGTTTGTGATTTGTAAATTCTGATTATTGTGAGTCCTTACTATATTTTAAGTTTACCTTTTTTAAAACCATTACTCTGGTAATATAACCTAATTCGACAACTGTTATGAATTCTTTGTTAGAAGCAGGATATCCAACGCAACCTATCATTGTTTGTATCTCAAATTCTTTATCGAGATAGTTTGCTTTAGCAACCATAAACTCTTTTTCAGACGTCAGATACAGTCCGCATACTGAGTATGATTTACCTGCATTGCTTCCTTTTTCAAGAAGTGTTCTGAAAATGTCAACCCTGTTTTTAGATTTTAAAATGATATTGAAGGCCCATGTTTCTTTTGTCAGTATACCTCCCCTGCCAACATATGTTGCATAAACCATTTTTGATTTATTTAAAATGTCAACACAATTATCAATAATCTTTTGAGAAATCTGTTCATTTATCTCTGGAACTTTAGTTGGTGGTTCTGTTTTAGTCGCTTCAATGATATTTTGTATTCTGTCGCTGGTATCTGGCGGAATTAAATTAATCAGTTTGCTTTTTTCATACAATTTAATTGCGAATAGTCGTTTATCATTATTGTGTCCAGAGACACCGTAAATAAATGATAAGAGGCACAAGATAGTTGTAAAAAACTTAAATTTTTTCATAAGAAATATATATTAATTATTTGATATTTATGAATTAATCCGCTACTTTATATTTATTACTTCTATCCAATACTCGAACTTGTGAGACATTTCGCAAGAAACAACAAAATTGCCAGAACCATTGCACTCGTCAATTTTCTTAAATGTTGCTGTTACTCTTTGACCGTCTTGAAAATGAGAAACTTTTTCTGAATTACAAACTTTATAGTCATTTTCATCAAACCGAAGATATGTTCCCGTGCAGTCTGTGACAACCTCAGCATGCTTGTTTATTTCTTTTTTACAAGCAGCAAGTATCAGTAAGAATGAAGCAGTGAAGACGATAATTGTTTTATTCATATGGACTTTTTTTATTTATGCTTAATAAATTGTCTATTTATGATTGATGACATCGTCATGCAGATAACTCATTTATAGACTCTATAAAGCTAGTAACAAATATAGAAAAAATTAATAAACCATAAAATGGTAGTTTAATCTTTTGCCTGTTTTTCTGTGATACACATGTGTATATTTCATTTGTTTTAAAGCTTTTGTTTCAGAACAATTCTTGTATATTTCTTAAATCTGTTTAGACAGTTTGGATTGCTTTTTTTCGTTATTCTAATGAATTCAGAGGGTTCTGCGTAAAGAGGAAATGCTTCGATGAAACTCAGCATGAAAGCAAGGAGAGATTAATTAAAGGCTCAAAATTATAATTTTAAAATTTAGTTTTTACTTTTTAATTCTGTATTTTTTAAAATAATCTTCAAATTATCACTTTTTTAAATTAATTTATTTTTGACTTCTGTATTCTGACTTTCTACTTTTTCCTTTAACCTCTTTTTATAGCTTCGCCCTTTCACTTACATTTTTGTAAGCTAAAAAATGTGTTATCCCTTCACCTGTCAAACCTTTTATTAATTTTATGAAACAAATATACAAAATCAAATAACAATTATAAATTTTGAAATAAAAAAAGGCTGCATTTGCAGCCTTTTCCTTATTTGATAATTAATAGTTTATTTTTTACAAATTCGTCTGACGAAACTTTTATGGTATAATAACCCGATGTAAGTTGTTGATTAATCGTAATATCATTGTTATTTGATTCGAAATTTTTACTGTAAACTATTTTACCGGTAATATCAAATATTTCCACCAGAATGTTGCTAGCGTCATAACCTTGAATAGCTACATGAATTTCGCTTTCGGCCGGGTTGGGATAAATCAGCAGGCTTTTAAACAAATCGTTGTTGCCAGATGACATATACTCAAAATAGAACGGAGAGGAACTATTGGTACATCCGTTAGCATTGGTTACTACTACACTGTACCAACCGGTTTGTGCTGGAACATAATAATTACTGGTTTCTCCTGTTAGTGTGTCACTTCCCATAAACCACTGGTTTCCGGTTGAAGCACTGGAATATAAAGTGTCATTTAAAACGCTTACTGTTGGTTGTGCCGGTAATGAATTAACTACAATAAGGCTGTTAGTTGGGGAACTTGAACCACAATTGTTATTGGCAATAACGGATAAACTTCCGCTCACTGAACCTGCATTTACATAAACAGAATCGTTGCCTTGTCCGGTTACAAACGACCACCCTGTGGGTAGTGTCCAGATGTAAGTAGTAGCTCCTGATACCTGGCTGGATACATAAAGTATATTCGTTTGGCCTGAACAAACATTTGAAGGTCCTGTAATTGAAGCAGGAGCAGCAGGAGTTGTCAACAGGTTAATTGTTTCGCACGACTGGCTGCTTGATGCACAAGCATTGGAAGCAGTAACACAAATGTCGCCTGAAATGCTTCCAGCAGCAACGCTGATAATATTAGAGCCCTGTCCACTAAGTATGGTCCATGTAGCAGGAACTGTCCATGAGTATGAAGTGGCTCCTGATACCGGACTAATATTATAGTTGATGCCGGATTGACCCATACAAACCGAATTCGAACCTGAAACACTAGCAGGGGTTCCCGGTACCGGAAGGACAGATATTGGCTGACAGGATGCAGTACTTGATGAGCATCCATTTGAAGCAGTTACGCAAATATCACCGGCAGTACTTCCGGAATTTACTGTAATAGAGGTTGTTCCTTGTCCGTTTACAATAAACCAGTCAGAAGGAATAGTCCATGTATAGGAGGTTGCACCGCTTACTGCATTTATTGTATAAGTTATTCCACCCTGATTACCACAAACAGAAGTGTTTCCTGTAATTGCTCCAGGCGCATTAGGAGGACTTTGTAAATTGACAGTCAGACAGCTTGCACTGCTTGAAGTACAGGAATTGTTAGCAGTAACGCATATATCACCTCCTGTAGAACCTGTATTGACAGTAATTAAAGTAGTTCCTTGTCCGCTTGTGATAGACCATCCTGTTGGCACTGTCCATGTATATGAGCTTGCACCACTTATCGCTGAAATGGAATAAGTCAGTCCGCTCTGACCAGAGCAGATGGAATTTAATCCGCTAATTGTTCCCGGAACAGAAGGTGCTGATGTTATTGAAACGCTTACACAAGTAGGAGCACTTACATCGCATGAGTTTACTGCCGATACACAAACGTTTCCTCCATTCGTTCCAGCACTGACTGTAATAGAAGTTGTTCCTTGCCCGCTGGTAATTGACCAACCCGAAGGAACAGTCCAGTTATAAGATGTTGCACCGCTTACCGCTGAAATGGTAAATGTAATTCCGGTCTGATATGAACATACTGTTGTTGCTGATGCTGTAATAGTACCAGGCGACGCAATACTTGTTGC
>CAZDUU010000078.1:0-7201 GCA_964508675.1 uncultured Bacteroidales bacterium
TTTGCAGTTAATGCATATATGAGTATTACACCACTTACGCATCTTTTAATGGGAGGATTTCTGTTTGGAGCAGTATTTATGGCTACAGATCCGGTAACAGCAGCCCAAACCAACACAGGAAAATACATTTTCGGGTTCTTAGTGGGCGTTTTTGCCATACTCATCCGCGTTCTCAATCCGGCATATCCAGAAGGAATGATGCTTTCCATTTTACTGATGAATGCCTTTGCTCCGCTGATTGACCATTATGTAATTCAGGCAAATATCAAGCGAAGATTAAAACGAGTTAAAGCAAACTAAAAATATTTAACATATGCATAGCAACAGATATATATTCATTTATTCGGCAGTAATGGTTGTAGTTGTAGCCATTTTGCTTACCGTAGTTGCCATTGGCCTGAAGCCACAACAGCAATACAATATCAGGGTTGAGAAAATGCAGAACATTCTGACTTCCGTTAATATTGCATCAACAACGAAAAATGCCGAAGACTTGTTCAATAAATATATTGTAGGTCAAAAAGTTATAGATCTAAACAATCAGGAACAAAGCAATCAAAAAGCATTTGACATCAACGTTGAACAGGAAAGCAAAAAACCGGCAGAGAAGCGTTTACTTCCCATTTATATTTGCAAAACCGACCAAGGTGAAACAAAATATATCTTACCCACTTACGGGAAGGGATTATGGGGACCGATATGGGGATATGTTTCTGTAAACGATGACAAAAATACCGTTTACGGTGCATTTTTCGATCATAAAGGCGAAACTCCGGGTTTAGGTGCTGAAATTTCAACAGCATTATTCCAATCTCAATTTGCCGGAAAAAAACTTTTTGATGAAACCGGAAATTTTGTCTCCATCAAGGCAGTGAAGGGCGGCGCTGATAAAAACGATAGCCATGGAGTGGATGCCATTTCGGGCGGGACCATAACAAGCAAAGGATTGAGTAAAATGCTTATGGACGAATTAAAGCCTTACGAAAACTTTCTAAAACAAAAAAATTAGGAATTATGAGCAATACAAAAGAAAAAGAACCTTGGTTCTCAGCTAAAATTGCCAATACATTTTTAGGGCCTTTAAGCCTTAATAATCCGGTTACCGTACAAATTTTAGGTATTTGTTCATCACTGGCAGTAACCGTGCAATTAAAACCGGCCCTTATTATGGCACTATCCGTTACTGTGGTAACAGGTTTTTCAAATCTTATTATCTCTCTGATGAGAAACACCATTCCTTCAAGAATTCGTATTATTGTTCAGTTAGTTGTCATTGCGGCCTTGGTTATCATTGTTGATCAGATGCTTAAAGCATACGTGTACGATGTAAGTAAAAAGCTTTCTGTTTTTGTTGGGCTGATTATCACCAATTGTATATTGATGGGACGTCTGGAAGCATATGCCATGGCAAATAAACCCTGGCCCTCATTTGTTGACGGAATTGCGAACGGAGTCGGTTATGGAATTATTTTGATTATTCTTGGGTTTATCCGCGAACTGCTCGGCTCCGGAAAAATCATGGGATTTGATGTAATTCCCGATTCGTTCTATCAGTTAGGATACGAAAATAACGGCTTAATGATATTACCTCCCATGGCTCTGATTACTATCGGTGTCATTATATGGATTCATAGAAGCTGGAAAAAATCATTAATCGAAAAATAATCTGAATTATGGAACATTTCTTTAATATACTGGTTAAGTCGATCTTTATTGACAATATGATTTTTGCCTTTTTCTTAGGCATGTGTTCATATCTCGCTGTTTCTAAAACAGTAAAAACAAGTATGGGGCTTGGAGTTGCAGTAACTTTCGTTTTAATTATCACAGCTCCTCTGAATTATCTTTTATATACCTATGTTCTGAAAGAAGGTGCTCTGGCCTGGCTTGATCCCAGTTATGCAACTGTTGATTTGAGCTATCTCAGTTTTATTATTTTCATAGCAACTATTGCAGCAATGACTCAGCTCGTCGAAATGGCTGTCGAAAAATATTCTCCTTCTCTTTATAATGCTTTGGGCATTTTTCTACCCTTAATCGCTGTAAACTGTGCAATTTTAGGTGTCTCTCTGTTTATGCAGGAACGCGAATATACTTCTATTTCCGATGTTTTTGCATTTTCGTTAGGTTCCGGTATTGGCTGGTGGCTTGCCATTGTTACTTTAGCCGCTATTCGTGAAAAAATGCGTTATTCCAATGTTCCGGCTCCATTAAGAGGAATAGGGATCACTTTTATTCTAACCGGTTTAATGGCTATTGCATTCATGAGTTTTATGGGTATTCAACTTTAAAAAGAATTAAATTATGATATTGCTCGAAAGTTTAAGTCTGACGTTAACTATAGGAACCATTGCCTTCCTGATAGTTATCATTGCCTTAGTTTTAATGCTGCTCTATGCAAAATCAAAACTAACCCAGTCGGGACCGGTTAAAATATTGATAAATGAAGAAAAAGATATTGAAACAACAGCAGGGAACTCACTTTTATCAACACTTTCAAATAATAAAATATTTTTACCATCAGCCTGTGGCGGTGGTGGTTCTTGCGGAATGTGCAAATGTCAGGTTACAGAAGGTGGAGGTGAGATACTTCCTACCGAAGTGGGCTTTTTTACTCGTAAACAGATACAGCAAAACTGGCGATTAGGCTGCCAGGTAAAAGTCAGAACTGATATGAAAATCCATGTACCGGAAGAAGTAATGGGAATAAAAAAATGGGAATGTGAAGTGGTCTCAAATAATAATGTGGCAACTTTTATCAAAGAATTTGTGGTTAAACTACCCGAAAACGAAACCTTACATTTCCGTTCAGGAGGATATATTCAGATTGATGTTCCAAAATGCGAAGTTGACTTTGGAAAAGACATTATGGTCGAAGAACAATTCCGTGATGAGTGGGATAAATTTAAAATGTGGAATTTGAAAATGATCAATAAGGAAGAATCATTCCGAGCTTACTCTATGGCCAGTCATCCTGCAGAAAACAATATCATAATGCTAAACGTTCGTATTGCTACTCCACCATGGGATAAAAAGACAAATTTTTTTATGAACGTCAACCCGGGGATATGCAGTTCATATATTTTCAGCAGAAAACCAGGCGACAAAGTTATGATAAGCGGTCCTTACGGTGAATTCTTTATCAAAGACACCCAGCGCGAAATGATGTTTATAGGTGGCGGTGCAGGTATGGCCCCGATGCGTTCACATATTTTTGACCAGTTCCTGACCAGACGCACAAACAGAAAAGCAACATTCTGGTACGGTGCACGTTCAAAACGTGAAATTTTCTACGAAGAACACTTCAGAAAGATTGAACAGGAATTTCCTAACTTTAAATTCGCAATAGCCTTATCAGAACCCAAGCCGGAAGACAACTGGGATGGTCTCACAGGATTTATCCATCAGGTAATATACGATCAGTATCTGAAAAATCATGATGCTCCGGAAGATATAGAATACTACCTCTGCGGCCCTCCACAGATGAATGCTGCCGTACAAAAGATGCTTGACGATTTAGGTGTACCTAAAGAAATGATTGCTTTTGATGACTTCGGAGGTTAATTTGAGCTTTAAAAGCTAAACCTGTACGAAAAATTTATAAACAATCAGGTTCTATTCTTTCTATTTATTTTAATTTCACTCGATTAGACGTTTAACAATTTTTACTCCTTTTTCTTTTCCAATTTAAAGATTTGTCTTATTTTCGTGAAGTACGATGTCACTCTTGTTTCACGATATTATTTACGGACCTGTAAAAAGCAGGCGTTTTGGTCATTCTTTGGGTTTGAACCTTCTGCCCGATAATACAAAAATCTGTTCGTTCAATTGTATTTATTGTGAATGCGGCTGGAATCCAGATCAGCTTAAAGGGCACTACGCAAATACAAAAGATTTTATTGAAGCGCTGGATCAGGAACTTCAGTCAATAAAAGAATCGAATACCCCTCTTGACGTACTCACTTATGCAGGAAACGGCGAACCAACCCTTCATCCCGACTTTCCGGAAATTGTTGAGGAAACGATCCGCTTAAAAAACAAATACTTTCCAGGAAAAAAGATTGTCTTACTCACTAACGGCAGCACTCTGGAGGATGATAAAATCCAAAAAGCCATTCGTTTAATTGACATGCCGGTTCTTAAACTTGACTCGGCCATTGAAACCACCATGAGAGCCATAAACCTTCCATCACCCAGCTTTAACTTTAATCAATATCTCAGCCTCTTACATCAGTTCAAAAACAGAATCTATATCCAGACTATGTTTTTAAAAGGAACTCATCTGAACAAATCCATTGACAATACTACAGAACAGGAAATCAATGCCTTAATTGAGCAATATCAACTCATTCAACCCAAATCTGTCATGTTGTATTCGCTCGACCGCATTCCACCCCTGAGTAGTCTGGAAAAAATTTCGGCTGAGAAAATGGCTGAAATAGCTGAAAAAATCAAAAAATCAGGCATCAACACAACATGGGTATAAATAACGAACATAGCAAAAATGTCTTGATTTGTCCGCTCGACTGGGGAATGGGACATGCTTCGCGGCTTATTCCTATCATCAAAAAACTTCAGAAAAAAGGACACAAAATATTTATTTCCTGCTCCAAAAATCAACAACACTTCTTTGTAAACGAAATAACCAACTACACTTGGGTTCCCAGTGCCTGCCCTCCCATAAAATACAACGATAAAGGACTAGGGTTAAAAGACCTTTTCAAACTCATTCCCACCATTTTAAAAGGAATCAAAAAGGATAAAAGAAAAATTGAACACTGGGTAAATAAATATCATATTGATTTAATTATCAGCGATAATCGCTATGGTTGCTTTAGTTCAAAAGCTTATTCGGTAATCATTACCCACCAAGTAAAAGTTGAATTGCCCAAAATATTTAAATGGGCTGAAAAGATTGTACATAAAAGAATTAAAAAACTGATATATCGCTTCAATCGGTGCTGGATTCCTGATGTAGCAGAAACACCCAGTTTTGCTGGAGATTTATCACACCAGTTTTCATTAAACGGAAAATCTGCTTTTATAGGCTTATTATCGCGTTTCGAAATGCTGAACAATCTGAATGAAGAAAATGATTTTTCAAATGAACTTTTAGGTGTTGTAAGCGGACCCGAACCTCAACGAACAAGGTTTGCGCAAATACTTTTAACGCAAATGACGGAACTAAACAAGCCATGCATTTTAGTATTAGGCGACTTTTCAAATCCCCAGACCATCAGAAAAGAAAAAAATGTAACTGTTTACAGTTCTATGAACACCCTGGAGCTATATCAGGCCATACAATCGTCCAAATATATTATTGCACGCTCTGGATATTCCACTATTATGGATTTGATATGCCTGAGAAGGTCTGCCATCCTTGTTCCGACACCCGGACAAACCGAACAGGAATATCTGGCCGAATATTATAAAAGCAGAAAAATGTTTGTAATTGCCAATCAAAACACATTAAATATTTACGATGCTATTTCGCAGCTCTCCGTCTATTCCTGGAGATATCATTATAATACGGAAGAAAACCTTGAATTAGAACTTGAACGCGTTCTGAATTAAAATTAACGGTGTTTTTCGTCCTCATCAAAATACATGCTCAGGTAATTCCTGTAACGCATTTCGTGTATGGCTCCATTTGCAACGGCATCTTTAACTGCACATCCCGGTTCATTTACGTGAGTACAATTATAATATTTGCATTGGGAAGTAAGCTTAAATATCTCCGGAAAAAAGTGGAACAGCTCATCTTTCTTTATATCCACAAAACTAAATCCTTTTATTCCCGGGCTATCAATTACATAGCCTCCTATGCTTAACTCAAACATCTGCGAGAAGGTGGTAGTATGCTTTCCTTTAAAATGAGCCAGTGAAATATCCTGTACTTTTAGATGGAGCGACGGCTCTATGATATTCAGAACAGATGATTTTCCCACGCCCGAATTTCCCGAAACAAGATTTGTTTTTCCCCGCATATGCTTTTTTAATGCTTCAATTCCTTCACCAGATAAGGCAGAAATTTTAAATACCGGATAGCCTGCTTTTGTGTATATATCCATAAAATCATTTATCTGTTCATCCATTCCTTCATACAAATCAATCTTATTCAGAATAATCGCGGCAGGAACCCTGTAGGCTTCAGCTGTAACCAAAAAACGATCGATAAACTCAAGATTGGTTTCAGGAAAAAGTAAAGTAACAACTAGATAAACACAATCGATATTGGCTGCCAGAATATGTTTTTGCTTGGAAAGGTTAACCGATTTACGTACAATGTAATTTACCCTTTCCTGAACATTTTCAATAATTCCCAACCCATCCGGTTGTATGGTAAAATCAACTTTATCACCCACCACAACAGGATTGGTACTTTTTGACCCCAAAAGTCTTAATTTCCCCTTTAAAACACATTCATTTTTTTTCCCGTTTTCGCTTAAAACCGTAAACTGATTTCCCACTACTTTAAGTACAACTCCTGTCATGAAAATATTTATAATTATTGTATTATAATTTAATTAGCTTTTTTATAAACACATTTTTTCCTGTTTTAATACGAAGGTAATACATTCCGCTTTTAATTCCGTTAATATCTACTAAAGTATTAGTATTATCAATATTTTTAGTTATCATAATATTTCCATACATATCATATAACTCAAATCTGACCGGTTTTTCATTTATATCTATAAATTGCAGTTGAATAAAGCTTCCTGCAGGATTTGGAAATATTTTAATATTATTTTCCATTGAATTTACCGGAACGAATATCAAAGAATCATACAGATATAATCCGGTATTTGCATTTTGAAATAATTCATATTTATTACGACCTAGTGGAACAATATAATTTAGCACAATGGAATCGTTTGCCCTAATAGTAAAAGGGCCATACCCTGCCATCATTGAAATATCATTTCCTGTCAAACCACCGGCACTCAAACGATTCAAAGACATTGCTGTGTTTATATCCGTCAGGCTAATTCCGTCTGATACCATCAGACTTCCGTTATTTCCATCATTATCAATGGCATAAAAATGTTTATCCAATGAATCGGGCAATAAAATCCCCATATGAACATTATTCATTCCGGTAGGAAAAGCATATAAAAGATTCAATAAGCTGTCATAATCACAGGTGTTTCTGACCGGATTTAATAAGTCAATATCTGAAAATAAACCCATATAAACA
>CAZDUU010000079.1:0-7193 GCA_964508675.1 uncultured Bacteroidales bacterium
AAACAAAATAGCAACACTAAGGAATGCCCGAGGTGGAAATATTCCTGATGTTCTTAAAGCAGCTATCGATTGTGAAAAATATGGAGCTCAGGGAATAACAGTTCATCCAAGACCCGATGAACGGCATATTAAATATCAGGATGTTTATGATATTAAAAAAGCTATTCATGTTGAATTTAATATTGAAGGCTACCCCAACGATAAATTTATAAAGCTGGTTTGTGATGTTAAACCTGCTCAAATTACTTTGGTTCCGGATCCTCCTGGAGCATTAACTTCAAATGCCGGCTGGAATGTGAAAAAGAATCTGGATTTTTTGAAGTCAGTGATAAAGACTCTTCACAAAGAGGGAATACGTACTTCAATCTTTGTAGATACTGATATTCATAATATCCGGTTGGCAAAAGAAACCGGAACTGATAGAATTGAGTTATACACAGAGCCTTATGCTACGCAATTTCCGGATGATAAAATCTCTGCAATTGAACCCTTCATAATTGCGGCAAAAGCAGCGAACGAAGTTGGATTGGGCATTAATGCAGGGCATGATTTGAATTTACATAATTTAGCTTATTTTGCCGAAAATATTCCCGGTTTACTTGAAGTTTCCATAGGTCATGCACTCATAAGTGATGCTTTATATTTGGGTTTAGAACATACAGTTGAACTATATCTTTCAAAATTAAAGCGAAGTTAAAAAAGCTATAGTTCAAATAAAAAAGGGAAATACAATTGTATTTCCCTTTTTTATAATCAAATAATGAAACTATTTAAACAGAGTGACATGAACACTTACAGTTGTTTGTGCATATGAACCTGAGCAGATTTTAATAGTAGCATCACCTTCACCGGCAGCTGTGATTAAACCATTTGCATCTACACTTGCCACCATTACATTATCAGAACAGAAAACAAGGCTCGGATCGCTGACCGGGCTATTGGAAGCATCATAAGCCGTTACATTTAATTGAACCTGTGATCCACTTGCAACTGACATATTAACAGGTTGTGAATTTGAAACTGTAATATGATTTACTGATGGATTTCCAGTACCGCAGTTACAGTCATCGGCAACTCCGACCATTATGGTCCCAACACTTCCAACCCATGGGTTATTATGGTCATAAGCCATAACGAACGTGCTCATTCCTGCTATGGCATTTGATTTTAATGTTACTAAACCGGTTGAGTTAACAGTAGCAATATCGAACATGTCGAAACCGTATGTCGGAATTTTCCAATCGAATGTAATTCCATTATAAGGTGTAGAGCTTGTTCTGGTGATGTGATAAGCCTGAACTGTGAACTGTTTTGTTCCACCAGCTGGAATTGAGGTGTAGAATGGTGAAACAACAACGAGAGTGTCGGAATTAACGGTGATTTCTGACTGGCCGATAATTCCATCAGCTTTTGCCTGGATATAAGTAGTTCCGGTTTTAAGCGGAGTAACTAAACCGTTGGCATTAACAGTTGCAATTGATTCATCAAGTGAACTCCATGCAAAAGAAGTTCCTGTTGCTTCAGATCCATCACTCTTGTATGCTTTTGCCGTCAATTGCTGAGTTTCATTCTTAAATAAGTCTTTTGATGGAGGGTTTACTTCGATGCGGATAATTGGTATTGGAACCTCAGGAATACCCACAACCAAAACAGGAATTACTACTACAGGATTTCCCTGGATGCTGGTAGCCGTAACTGTGATATTACATTCGCCAACTTCAACGAATGTAACTAATCCGGTTGATGAAACAGTAGCAATAGAATTGTTACTTGAAGAATAGGTGCATGTTGGACTCGTTACTCCACTTGTTGATAAATAAACCGGTTCAAGCTGCAGATTATCGCCTTTGTTCCATATAATAGCAGATGGAGAAACTGTAAAAGCAGAAGGTCCATAAATACCAAGTGGTACAGATGAAGTGTAGCTTATGCCGCTAATACTTACTGAAGCTGTGATTTTTACATCGCCGGTTGCCACTGCAGAAACAGTACCTGCTGAGTTAATGGTAGCAATGGATGTGTTTGATGAGCTCCAAGAAATACTTGTGGCTGG
Organism: uncultured Bacteroidales bacterium; assembly: GCA_964508675.1. Classification (GTDB taxonomy): domain Bacteria; phylum Bacteroidota; class Bacteroidia; order Bacteroidales; family GWA2-32-17; genus Ch61. The sequence goes on from CAZDUU010000079.1 coordinate 2,054, forward strand.
AGTTACGTTTCCGCTTGCATCGACTAAAGAAGCCGTATAGGTAATGTGTCCGTCTGGCAACATGGTTTGAGCTCCGTTTTCAATAACCAAAACATATTTTTTGGATGAATCAACGGAATCTTCTTTTTTACCCTTTTTACAGGAAGTTAAATTTACAATGGCGACACTTAATAAAAGTAATGTCAAAAAATTTGTGATGCGTTTCATAATGAATTAAAATTTTAAAATTAACGGAACAAATGTATGCAGGTGAGTTAAAAAAAAGAAATTTTTAGTCTCTATTTGGTCTCTACAATAGTGAAAAAAAGTGTAGAAAATCTCTACAATGTATAGATTTAAAAATCAGAATATCAGCAATTAAAATAAAAAAAGTATCTCTACTTTAGAGAGAGTTCAAAAAATCAACGATATTTTCTTCGTTAGAAAGGTTTAGTTTTTTTCTTAACCGATAGCGACTCATATCAACGCTGGAAGGTGAAATATTGTTTATAGAAGCTATATCTTTGGATGATAGGTTAATACGAAGAAGTGCCGAGAGCTTTTTTTCGTTTTCGGTAATGGCAGGGAATTTTTCTTCCAGCTTTTTGAAAAATGCTTTGTTTACATTGTCAACCCGCATACGGAACTCAGATAATTCTTTATCAATCTTTGAATTGGAAGAGACTAAAAGGTTGAGTTTATTGAGAATGTCACTTTTTGAAACATTTGCGTCTTTTTGAAGGTTTTTAATTTCATTTTTTAATGAATCAATAAATTCGATTTTTTGGACAATAATTAAAGCCAGATCAACCAGTTCTTTTTCTTTAAATTCCAGCTCCTGCTTAAGATTATTTTGTTCAAGTTTTGATTTTTCAAGCTTTTCGTTCATTAAAGATTGTTCGTAATCAGCTAATTGCTTGTTTTTAATAAATTTGTTTCTCTGCCAAAGGAAAATAAATATCGCCATAAAGGCCAGTAAAATAATAAGCCCTATAAGTAGGATTTGATTTGTTTTTGCTAATTCTTTTTCTTTTTCTAACCTGCTGATTTGCTGCTCTTTTTTTTCTGATTCGTATTGGATTTTTAACTCTTCTACCGCTTTATTGTTTTGGAGAATGTTGATGGAATCGCTGTAAGCTGCATATGCCTTGAAATACTTATAAGCCTGTTTATAGTCATTTATTTTTTCATATGCTTCTGACAATGCAAAAAGTGCCGTACTTTTTTCATTGCTGGCGTTTATTTCGTTTGCGATAGAAAGGCTTTTATCGAGATATTCAATGGCTTCATTAATCCTTCCCATTTCGACTAAGGCGTCGCTGATATTTTTAAGATATTTACTGGAAGATAACAGGTTATGTGTTTCCTTCGATAAATCATATGCTTTTTTAAAATATTCAAGTGAAGTGGGGTAGTCTTTAGCATCAAATCTTAGAGAACCAATATTATTATATGAGGTGGAGATTCCGTTTTTGTCGTTCATTTGTCGCCTTATTTCGGCAGCCATAATGTAATATTTCAAAGCAAGATCGCTTTTATGAAGTGCCTGATATGTTAAACCGATATTGTTGTAAACATTGGCCAAATTAACAGTGTCACATGTTTTTATAGAGATTTTTTCAGTTTCGAAAAGGTATTTCAATGCCTCATCATTTTTTCCCATGGCTTGATACAATATACTTAGATTGTTCAGACAGATGCATTTAACTCCATCATTATTAATGGCTTCGGCTGTTTTTATGCCACTCAAAAGTTCGTTTGCTGCTTTTGATCTTTCACCAATAGCACTATAAACATTGCTTATATTAATCTGGCTTTTTATTATTCCAACAGAGTCATGATTTTTGATATAAGCTTTTTGGCATTGCATATAATATTTGATGCTTTCATCATAATTGCATAATCGTTCGCTGGTTATTCCTAAGCTTCCCAGACAAACAGGAACAAAGTCGTTCAAGTCATTTTCCTCAGAATATTTTAATGCGGAGATAAAGTATCGTTTTGCAAGAACATAATCATTATTAGTCATATGAACCTGGCCTATATAAAGCATCCCTTTTACATAGCCTTTTTTGTAATCAATGGTCTGGGCCATATCAACGGCTTTGTTTCCAAATTCCAAGGCTGCTTTTGAATCAACTCCTATGTTATTATAGGCTTTTTTTAGTAATTCAATGACCGCATTAGTGTCTTTTAAATTGTTTTGACCTGATTCGGATTGATTGTTTTGACACGAGTAAAGGCAGCATGATGAGAGCAGTAATAAAAGCGAGAAGACTTTAAAGAGATTTTTATTTAACATCGATATATTAACTAGAATTTCAATACAAAAATAGGTAATAATTTTTGTACAGAAAGCTTATTGTTCTTTTCAATTATTTCTTAACGCTTATAAAATTATCAGAAATTTGAATTTTCTTTTCTTTAAGGAGCCATCCTAAGGTTATATAAAAATTTTTTAAAGGAATTTTAGTAAGAATTTTCAATTCTTTAAAATTCATTTCTCCTTTTTTTTTCAAAAGATGTATAATAATTTCTGAATTTGCTTGAATTTCATTTTCATTCATATTATTGTAGCTTTATGAATTGACATTAGAAATTCCGTCGATAGTATATTTAATGAAAATATTTAAATAATTCTGAGTATGCAGAATATTTTGTTCTTTAATTAGCAAATAGGTAAGACATGAAGAAAAGTTTTCAATTTCTAAGTCTTTTTTGAAAAAATTGTTCTTTACTCCATCTTTCAAGATACTTTGAATATAATTTAAAATTACAAGATCTCTTTTTTTATTGAATTCCAAACTAATATTGGGATATTGTTTGTTTAAGTTGTAAAATAAAAGTGGATTCTGATAATTGTGCTTACTCAGAATGTAATTACAGAGGTCATTGAGTTGCGTCGATGGACTTTTTAATTTAATAATTGCATTGATTTCTCTTTGTTCTTTTTCTATTTCTAAAAGCATTATCTGGTAAATCATGTTTTCTTTATTGCCAAAACGCTGGTAAAGTGTTTTTTTTGAAATGCCAAGATTATCAGCAATATCATCCATTGTCATACTTTTTATGCCATATTTTTTAAAAAGCGAAGCGATATTTTCCAATAGCTTATTCATTGTTTAAAGTTTTTTGACTTTTGTGAAATACTCTTTTAAACTTCTCCTTATACTTTTCCATACTTATATATACAGAAGGGACTAAAACAAGAGTAAGCAGTAAAGAGCTCGTCAATCCGCCAATAATAACCCATGCCAAACCGTTTTTGCTTTCGGCACTTGCGCCCGAAGCAAGAGCTATGGGAAGCATACCGAAAATCATTGAAAAAGTTGTCATAAGAATTGGTCTTAGCCTTTCCTTTCCTGCTTCTATAAGTGCTTCTCTGACGGCAAGCCCTTTTTCTCTGAATTTATTTGCAAAATCTACAATCAGAATTGCATTTTTACATACAAGCCCAATCAGCATTATCATTCCAACCATAGAGAAAATAGTTAGTGATTCTCCTGAAAGAGCTAATGCAAACAAAGCTCCGATAATTGCTACCGGTATTGAGAATAAGACAACAAAAGGATATAAATATGAATTATAAAGAGCAACCATCACAAGATATACAAAAATCAGCGCAGCAGCTATAGCCGTGAACAAACTGCTGAAAGCATCAGCTTGTCTTTCCATTTGTCCTTTATAATCAATGGTAATTTCGGGAGCATGTATTTTTTCTTTTATGGCAGTTTTTATTTCTTCACCAACGGTTCCAACCGGACGACCATAGACCGAACATTTTACTGTAAGAGATGAAATACGATCGTATCTTTCAAGTTTATTTGGGCCTAAAGACTGAGTTATGGTAGCAAAGTTTTTTAATTCAACAACCTTACCCTGGTTATTTAAAAACGTAAGGGAACTCACGTCGTCAATTTTTTTACGGTTGAATGGGTCATACTGAACATTAATGTCAAAATCATCGTCGCCCACTGAATATTGCAGGTCGGTATTTCCGGCTAATGCAAGATTTAGAATACTTCCAACCTGTTGCACATTAAGTCCTAATTGCTCCATTTTTTCCCTGTCGAGTTTGATTTGCAATTCAGGCTTGCTTTTATCAATGGATAATTTTACATCATTTGTACCTGATATTTGTTTTATGACCTTCATTACACTATCGCCTACCCCAAAGAGCTTAGTTATATCAGGTCCCCGTAATAACACTTGTATAGGTGCATCATCAGCGTTTCCCATTCCAGAAGTAGGAGTTGCACTGACTTTTAACCCTGGTATTTCCTGAACTTCTTTTTTTATCATTGCAGCAAACTCGCTAACAGAAACAGACCGTTTTTCTTTTGAAACAAGATTAACGGTTATTTCACTCTTATTATTTACTCCACTTCCTGTTCCAAAATCAGAACTTGAATACCCGATGTTCGAATACACTTTTACAACCTCTGGTTTTTTTAGCAAAATATCCTCTACCTTTTGTGTTAGCTGTGTTGTCTGGTAAACGGTATTCTGAGGCTCTCCTTCAAGTTTAACAATAAATTCTCCCTGGTCGCCTTCGTTCATAAATGCAGTACCTACCAGACCCATTCCTATAAGTGAAAACGAAATTATAATTAATAAGGTTACTGTCAGATAAACCGTTTTACGGTGATTTAGAGCCCATTGCAGAATCCTCTCGTAATATCCGACAATCTTTTTGTATGTTGTTTCTACCCAAATAGAAAACTTTCCGATAATTGATTTTTTTGTAATATTCTGTATTTTGCTGAAACGGGAAGCTAATAAAGGGGTAACGATAAAAGAAACGATGAGACTCATGAGGGTTGCAAATACAATAACTAATGAAAACTCTCTTAGCATGTTGCCAATCATACCAGATACTAAAGATAAGGGGAGAAAAACTACAACATCAACCATGGTAATTGCAACTGCGGTGAAACCAATTTCATTTCTGCCATCAAGTGCCGCTTTTCGCTTATCTTTGCCCATTTCCAGGTGATGGTAAATATTTTCCAAAACCACTATCGAATCATCAACCAAAATACCGACTAATAAAGAGAGGGCCATTAAGGTGAGCATATTGAGCGAAAAATTAAAAATATACATGGCTATGAAAACCGAAATGATAGAAGCAGGTATAGAAATTAAAACGATAAATGAGTTT
>CAZDUU010000080.1:0-7183 GCA_964508675.1 uncultured Bacteroidales bacterium
TGTCGGGTGGTTTTTTCCTTCGGGATGAAGCATACACATCACCACAGCACTGCGAATGCCTGTACTTTGCCTCCTGAGCCATGCCTTGAGTTCGAAATTGTCGAATTCATTGTGATAACAAATATTTGATTCATCGAAGATCAGCCTAATTCCCATTTTTTTTGCGCGGTGAAAAAATTCCGAATCCTCACATCCGGCGTAATCAAAGTTTTCGTTGAAAGGTCCGATTTTTTTATACGTCGAAATTTTCATGGAAGCGCTGAACCCGGCCAACCCATCCGACTCAAAAAGACCATTCTGCAACGGCTTTAAGTTTTGGGCATCCAACCATTGATATTCGTGCTTCAGTTTATAACGACCAAAAGGATAAGCATTTGCTTTCTGAATCAACTCTTCGGGGTAAAAGCGATTCCCACCCAAAATAATTTCATCAAATTTATCATGTGTTGCCAACGTCCGGACAAAAAAATCAGGGCTGACCAAAATATCATCATCGAAAAAAATAATGATTTCGCCCCGTGCATTTTCGGCACCATTGTTCCTGCCTCCGGCCAAACCTGCTTTGTGTGCGTTTTTTATGATGGTAAGATTAGGAAAAACAAATTCATTTTTTAAATCATCAATCTGTTCGTCGCCATCGTTGGTTACAATTACCTCAAAATCGCTTAAAGGAAGATTCTGCCTGTAAAAAATGGTTTGCAACGTCTGCCGCAAAATCTCCTTTCGGTTTTTGGTCGATATGAGTATGCTCAGCTTCATGCGTTGCCTAAGTATTTCTGCACAACTTGTACGATGGATGGATAGGAGTTTTTTTTCAGTTCATTCCATTGTTCACGATGGACCCATTCCACTTTTTCGATGTTTTCTTCGGTTTGGGGAATAAGTTTGTCCGAATGCTTATGATGACAAAGGAACCAATGCGTTCTTTTAAAGATTCGCTTTTCTTTGAGGATATAAGTATGATAGGTATGTTCCAGAAAGCGGCAATCATCGGGATGAAGATGCACATTACATTCTTCCATTATTTCCCTGACAGCAGTCTGCAATGGTGTCTCGCCTTTATCCATCTTTCCTTTGGGCAAATCCCATTTGTTCAAGCGGTAAATCATAAGCCACTGGTCGTTTCCGTTAAGAATCAAACCACCGGCAGCTTCAATAACTTTATAATTCGACTGAAATTCTTTAAATGCCACATCCGGCCTTTGAGTAACCAGACATAATGATTTTTCATCAAACACTGAAATGATTTTATTCCAATCGAAAGGTTCGTAAAAAATTATATCTTTGTCGCCGGATAGCGATTCGTCGTCCGTTATTAAAAGTTCATTGTAAACGTTATAAACAGAATATTTCATGAGTCAGGAATTAAAAGTTGAGATTGCTAAAAATCTATTGCAAATTAAAGCAATAAAATTGAATGTTGAACAACCTTTTACCTGGGCATCGGGTTGGAAGTCTCCCATCTATTGCGACAACCGAAAAACCTATTTCTATCCTGAGTTGCGTAATATTATTGCTAAAGGATTTGTTCAAACTATTAAGCAATATTATCCCAACGTGGAAGTGATAGCCGGAGTTGCTACAGGTGCTATTGCCTACGGCATTATGGTTGCTGAAGAAATGAACCTTCCTTATGTTTATGTTCGCAGTGAACCTAAAAAGCACGGATTGGAAAATCTTATAGAAGGCGAAAATCCAAAAGGGAAGAAAGTAGTTGTAATCGAAGATTTGCTATCTACCGGAGGCAGCAGTTTGAAAGTAGTTCAGGCATTGCGCGATGCTGAAGCCGATGTTCTTGGGCTGACAGCTATTTTTACATATCAGTTCGATGCTGCTATCAATGCATTTAAAGAAAAACAATGCGATTATCATACGCTCAGCAATTACGAAACCCTTATAAAAACTGCGATTGACATGAATTATGTTGAGCAGCATCATCTCGAAACCCTTTCGGAATGGAGAAAATCACCCTCAACCTGGAAACAGGAATAAAACCTATCAGGCATTGAAGCAAGATAATTGCCTGAAATCCATAATCTGCTTCTACAAAGTTTAGCATGACCATGGATTTTTGTCAAATAGAGCATTGTCGAAATTCTGAAAAAAACCTGCTTCTAAAGCCAAATAGACTTAATTAAATGACAAAAAAAGTTCTTTATGCTCAAGGTAGAAAGTAAAATCGGAAAAGTGCGTCGCCGGACCGAGGATTTATTCGTCCTGCTCAGTAATTTTGAAAATATCGTTTCATACGTTCCTCACGATCAGGTTCAGGATCTGGTAGTGGAAAAAGAACGCTGTACGTTTACCGTTCAGGGACAAAAAATGGAAATCATTATTATTGAAAAAGAGCTAAATAATTACATCAAGTTCGGTAGCGGTGAAACAAGTCCTTTCAAATTCTTTTTCTGGATTCAGATGAAAGAAGCAGAAGCTTATATCACCAAAATTAAGCTCACCATGCATTTAGATATTCCATTGCTTGCACAACCTTTTGTAAAAGGCAAACTCGAAAAAGCACTGAACGAAATGATGGATAAGATTTCGGCTATGTAAGCTGAGCTCAATCCGTCATGCCGTCCCGAATTCTCGGGAGGATCCAGTATCTCCTCCTAAATTTTGAAATTGTAGTTTGAGTAAGATTACAGGTCATGCCTGTAATGACGAGGTGAGTTTTATATTATTATTTTAGCTCATGATTTAAAACGTGGGCTAAAAGATAGTTCAAAATAATTTTACTCTGTAATAATGTTGTTAAAGTGTGATAATTGACAGACATTAAAACACCTCTTTCTTCCCGGTTTCGAATTCGTAATATCGCTGAGCCAACAGGGCCATCCATTTACTGATTCTGTCCATAGAATCGGAAGTGTCTTCGCTGATTTCCATTTTCTTCATACGCATGAGCAGGAGCGTGTACAGAGCCGTAAGAGCTGGCTCCACATCACCGTTAACGGTCAGACCGGTTTTTTGGCGGTAAATATTCAAATCGTTGATGCCATGATTAAACACCGAAATATATTCATTCTCTTCGCTTGCATTCAATAACTGAAAATGAAAACTCTCCAGTTCTGCCATTTTATGCTTTAAAAATTGCAAATGTCCTTGTTTCATAATATTTTCTTCCTGCATCATCTGGCAAAGAGTTGAATACCAATGCTTACATTCTTCCAGCTCTTTTCCTTTCAGCTTAAAATGACGGATATGTGCTTCAAATATTTTTTCTATATCGGCATTAAAAGCTCTTACCAGGTCTTCGAGCTGAAACATATATATCATGTATTCGGCAATATTTTTCGAACGTAATTCGCGGGCTATAATCATAAATCGAACTTATTAAATATCTGTTGGTGATAAATTTCTTACAAATAAAAACAAAATTAAGAAATTATTAGTATTTTGGAGCTGAAAAATCATATTCTATTGCTTATGATGCAAAAATGGGCTAAATTTTATATAATGAGAGGATTAACTGTTTTGTGTGCTTTTTTTACGTTATCATCTGTTTTTGCACAAACTTTTATAAACACCTCAAAACCTGAAATTAAAGAGATTTATAACCGGCCGATTGATGCGGAGGATTTCAGACCCGAAATTTTAAATCAACTGGTTCTTCTCTATGTCAACACTTATCGCGACAAAGAAAGATTAGATACATTTACGGTTGAAACGATATTAAAGAATGCCTCCGAAGATCAGGCTAAATTTATGGCCGAAATTCAGAGCGCCGTATTAGACGGCGAAGGAAAGAAAAAGACAACTGTTGCACGTTTAAAATATTATGGCGGCAGCGGTCTTGGCGCAGAATTGGTAATAAAAATGCCAATCAGCAAAGGGAATGAAATGTTTACTTACGGAAAAGTTGCTGATGATATAGGCTTTAAATGGGTAAACGACAAAAAATCACTCGATGTATTACAGAGCACACGCTACGTTTTAGCAGGACTAGGTTCAGCTTTAGATGCCGACAAAAAGAAAGTTTATCTTTCCATGACATTCAGCAATTACACACTCTTTAATGACGGAGCTGCATTAAAAACTCAGTTACAGGTTCCCTATACCAGCAAAAAATATGGACTGAAACCATACGACAACAAACTCTGCCGTCGCTGCGACAAATTCAGGAATATTGAAAACCTGCAACGCGGACTTTATGTAAAAGATGGTAATGTTTATTTTAAATACGACCAGTATAAACAGCTTAAAAAGTTGCTAAAAGAACCCAGAGATGGTATCGCAGTTGACTTTATCCAAAAAGAACAATACAGTTGCGACAGAGCTAATATTGTGGACTTCCGTCAGGTAAATAAAGGAATTATGCAAAAACGCATGAAACCTACAAAGATCGAAAAGAAAAATCTGATTCAGGATGAGAAAGAAAAGAAAAAACGTGTAGATGTACTATTAGGCCCTGTTCCGTTGGGCATAGGTGATGATTACGAAATGAATCTGCTTGTAATTATCGGAAAGCGCGTTTGTAAAGTTATTACACCCTCTTTTGAAGACGAAGCTGCTGTTGAGTTTACCAAAGAAATAGAACTGCTTGCTGACACCATTTCTTTCAATGCTCCTGATTATACACCTATTGTTGAAAAAGCACATCTGGAATTTACTATTCCGTTTGAACGCAATAAGTTTGATTACAAACCCGAAGATATTGAACCACTCATCAATAAACTCAACGAACCAGATTTTGTCATCAATAAATTAAATATTGAAGCCTATTCTTCCATTGAAGGAACAGATCAGGCCAATAAAGAATTACAAAAGAAAAGGGCTGAAAGTATTATTGATGTTCTCCGCCAGCGACAGAAAGCTAAATTTATCACTAATATAGTTACTGCAGATAATCTCGAAGATTTTAAACGTGATATAGCAGGGACCGAATGGGCAAACCTCGCCACTATGGATGTAAAAACCATTCAGGATTACATTACACGTAATAATCTTGAAAAGAAGATGGAACCCATTCTTCAAAAGCACCGTTACGCTAGGGTAAAAATGGATATTACTTACAAACTCGATAAAGACAACGAAGAAAAATATGTACTGAATCGTTTTAACAAATGCATAAAAGAAAACAATTTGACCCAGGCTTTAGCTATTCAAAAATATATTTTCAAAAAAGTTGTTGCCAAGACGTTTAGCAAAGACGCCGTAATTGGTCAGCAAATACCAGAAAAACCGGAGTATGCAGGCTTATTAATGAACAAACTTTGGCTTTCTGGTCTGCTTATGAATAAACTCTGGCTCGAGAAATATGTAAATAAAGATGAACTGGGCGAAGACTATTGCAATCGAATTGCTCAACTATACGAACTTGCACCTGAGAATTTTTATATCCGCTATAACCATTATTATTGCAAAATTTTATTCGACGAATTCACCAATGATAAACAGATGACAGATTTTCAGAGGGATATCAGCAGCATGTACAGTTCAGGCCTGAAACGCAGAACCGTTGATCTTCTTAATCTTGAATATCAATTCAGGAAAATTCAGATTTTAGACACTTTAGACGAACCTACTCCTATACTTTTAGCCAGTCTGGATACCATCAAAGCTATTTCAAAACTGACAGAAACCAATTGGCAAAATTCACTGAAACTCGCTTACATTTTTATGGGTCAGAAAGATTATGAATTTGCAGCGAAACTGGTCGAACCCTATATTAATAAAGACAACGTTTTCGACGAACTTATTTTCAGTTACCTAGGCATTTGCAGTCATTTACCCCATAAATATTCGTCACCAAAATTCACCATGGCAATAAAAAAAGCCGTGGAACTGGATCCTGACCGCCTATGTGCTTTGTATAAAAAGAAAAAGTTATCCATACAATCACTCGAAAATCCTGCTGTAAAAGAAGTTTATTGTAAAACATGCAAACACTGATTCGTTTAATATTTTCCTGTGCTTTTATCTTAACTGTTTTTATTTCTCAGGCACAACAGAAGTTTTATATTGATTCATTTTTCAACCGGACCCTAAGCCCCAGAGAGAGAGATTCAATAAACCAACTTGTCGCCAAATATTCGGAAGAAATAAGTAAAGATTCTGCTAATCAGCAGGCGTATTTTAAACGTGCCGAAGCTTTGGTCGGATTAGGTATGCAGCACAAAGCTGTTAAAGATTATAATGTTTTGATTGGGCTAGATTCATTAAATCCCGTTTATTTGTACAACAGAGCCATTTGCAAGAGTAAGTATGGCTATTCTTTAGATGCCTGTCGCGACTTTTATAAAGCAGGAAAATTGGGACTGGATCAGGCGCATTCGGTCTATCTGGGCAAATGCGGGCTTTATTTTAAAGATATCGAAAAACAATAACCATGCTCCTTCGCGAAGCACTACATTACATTAGCAATCAATTATCAGCTATTTATGAAGAGCGGGAAGCAAAAACCATTTCAGAATGGCTGCTTTGCGATATTCTGCACTATGAATCGAGAATAATACTTTATGAAAATGCATATGTTGATTTAAGCATTGAAATTGAAAAAAAAATAAACCGAAAGCTAAAAAGATTGCTAAATAATACTCCTATTCAACACGTCATTCATAAAGCATGGTTTTTTGATCTGGAATTTTTTGTCAATTCGGATGTGCTTATTCCGCGTCCGGAAACGGAAGAGATGTGCAGAACCATATTAAATGAAAATACTCTGTTGCAGTCTTCTGTTCTTGATCTGGCTACAGGTAGCGGATGCATTGCTGTTTCCATAAAAGATCAAAAGCCTGGTTGGCTTGTAACAGCAACTGATATTAGCCCAAGAACCTTGAAAGTGGCTCAATGCAATGCCAAAAAAAATCTTGCGGAAGTGTGCTTTATACAGGATGATATATTTCATTCTGTTTTTATGAATAAACAACAAAAATATGATATTATAATAAGCAATCCTCCATATATTCCTGTTTCTGAAAAAACAACAATGCCTTTAAATGTCAGTAGATATGATCCGGCAATGGCTTTGTTCGTTCCGGACGAAAGTCCTCTGATTTTCTACGAAAAAATCGAAGAAATTGCAACTGTAGCATTAAAAGAAACAGGCTTGCTCTATATGGAAATACATGAAAAACTTGCTTGTGGAACTGAATCGCTTTTCAAAGACAAAGGTTGGGACACTGCTATTTACCAAGACATAAATCAGAAACCACGTTACATAAAGACACAGAGACATGGATGA
>CAZDUU010000081.1:0-7179 GCA_964508675.1 uncultured Bacteroidales bacterium
TCGGCACATTTGCTCGTAAAAGATATTGGCCCCATTAAAACCATTGTAATTGGAGATTACTATGCCCAATTCGGACAGGGACTTGTAACATGGTCTGGTTATAGCTATGGAAAATCGTCAATGGTTACGAATACACGCCGCAGAGCACAAGGATTAAAAAAATACAGTGGCACAGATGAAAATCTGTTTCTTAGAGGCGCCGGCATAACCACAAGGTACAAAATATTTGATTTTACTGCATTTGCTTCGTATAAAAAGATTGATGCTAACATGACCATAGTGGACTCGTTGACAGGAGATGCCGAAGAAGTAAGTAGTCTTCAATCCAGCGGACTTCATACAACTCCAAGTGAGTTACAGGATAGAAAATCACTGGGTGAGACTATTTTTGGTGGCAATATCACGATGAATGCCAATAATTTCAGACTTGGAATAACAGGGCTGACATATTCTTACTCAGCTCCTCTTATTAAAACGCCTACTGTTTATAACCAATATGATTTCTCTGGAAGTCAAAATTCTAATATTGGGCTTGATTATCAATTCATTTTTAAAAATGTCACACTTTTTGGTGAGGCTGCTATGTCACAAAACGGAGGAAAAGCTTTTATCAACTCGATGTTATTCAGCCTTTCACCTCAAACCAGTATGGCAATTCTTCACCGGCATTACGAAAGAGATTATCAGGCTCTATATGCTCAAGCCTTCGGCGAAAATTCAACCGTTTCAAATGAAGATGGTATGTACATCGGAACAACTATTCTACCCTACGCCCGATGGAGAATATCAGCTTATTACGATATTTTTTCATTCCCGTGGCTAAAATTTGAAACATATGCACCAACCAAAGGGCATGATTATATGGCCGAGATTGGTTTTACACCAAACAGATACGTAAGCATGTATGTCAGATACAGGCAAAAAAATAAACCAACCAATATTCCATCAACTATTCCGCAAGTAATTAATGGCATTCAGGATGTTAACACACAAAAAGTCCGCTTTCATATTGCATACAAAGTCAGTAAGCAACTGGAATTGCGGAACCGAATCGAGTGGAATGAATACAAAACAGATCAGAAAACAGATCATGGGGTTTATTTCTACCAGGATGTGATATACAAACATCAAAAATTACCATTGCAAATCGCATTCAGATATGGTATTTTCGACACAGACAGCTATGATTCGCGCATTTATGCTTATGAAAATGACGTTTTATATGCTTTTTCTGTTCCGGGACTCTATTATAAAGGAAACAGAATGTATGTAACAGTAAAATATTCTATCACCAAAAATATTGATTTGTGGCTAAGATACGGGGAAACTTATTATTCTAACCAGGATGTAATCAGCTCAGGTTTGACCCAGATTAACGGAAATGTAAAATCTGAAGTAAAAGCTCAACTTCGAATTCTTTTTTAAAAATTTAAGATTATCTTTGCCCAAAAACTCAGTATGAGTGATGCAATTAAACATGAGTGTGGTTTTGCCCTTTTAAGACTACGTAAGCCATTAGAATATTACGCCACACATTATGGGACATGGATGTACGGCTTAAACAAGCTTTATCTTTTAATGGAAAAACAGCACAACAGGGGTCAGGACGGAGCCGGTTTTGCCACTGTAAAGCTCAATCCTAAAGCCGGGAAACCTTATATCGACCGCCTTCGCTCAAACTCACAACAATCATTGCTTGATATATTTGACCAACTTCATACAAAATTCGATGCCATAGAGCAACAACATCACGACAGAATCCACGACCCATACTGGGCAAAAGAAAATGTACCTTTTGCCGGTGAAGTATTTTTAGGTCACTTACGTTACGGAACTTTCGGAAAAAACAACATTGAATTTGTACATCCTGTTTTAAGAGAAAACAACTGGAAAACCCGTAACCTTGTTTTAGCAGGGAATTTTAACCTTACCAATGTTCAGGAACTTTTTGATCATTTGCTTGACTTAGGACAGCACCCCAAAGCATATACTGACACTGTTACCATGCTCGAAAAAATCGGACATTTTCTGGATGACGAGGTTGAAACTTTGTTCAGGAAATATAAAGACCTTGGTTTATCCAATGCCGAAATTACTGAACACATTGCAAATGAAATTGACATTGTCAGAATCCTGAATAATGCTTCATGGCGTTGGGATGGTGGTTTTGCCATGGCAGGAATGCTTGGCACCGGTGATGCTTTTGTTCTCCGCGATCCAAGCGGAATACGTCCGGCATATTATTATTACAACGATGAGATAGCCGTTGTAACAAGTGAACGTCCTGTTATTCAAACTGTTTTCAATGCCCCTTTCGAGGAAATAAAAGAACTTGACCCGGGTCATGCCATCATTATCAAACAGCATAATGAAATATCCATTCAACGCATTATAGAACCTTATAAAAAGAAAAGCTGTTCGTTTGAACGTATTTATTTTTCGCGTGGTACAGACAGGGACATATACACTGAACGCAAGAATCTCGGAAAATTAATTGCACCTAAGGTTCTGGAAACAATCAACTATGATATAAAAAACACCGTTTTTTCATATATTCCGAACACGGCTGCTGATGCTTTTTATGGACTGGTTGAAGAAATTAACACTTACTGCAACGAAACCAAGAAGCAAAAGGTACTGGAACTGGGTTCCAATATCTCCCCCGAAAAACTGGATGAATTTATTTATCTCTGCCCCAGAACCGAGAAGCTGGCAGTAAAAGATTTAAAACTCAGGACTTTTATTTCGCAGGATGAAGGCCGCAATGATTTGGTTGCTCACGTTTACGATGTCACATACGGCATTGTAAAAGATTATGAGGATACGCTTGTAATAGTTGATGATTCCATTGTTCGCGGAACGACTCTCAAACAAAGTATTCTTCGTATGCTCGACCGCTTAAGACCCAAGAAAATTATTATTGTTTCGTCGGCACCACAAATCCGTTATCCAGACTGCTATGGTATCGACATGGCCAAATTGAGCGATTTCATTGCATTCCAGGCTGCCATAGAGTTACTGAAAGAGACAAAACAGGAATATATCATCGATTCTGTATATAAAAAATGTAAAGAACAGCAATTCTTTGCAAAAGAAGACATTGTAAACTATGTAAAACAAATTTACAAGCCTTTCACTGCCGAAGAAATTTCAAAAAAGATTGCGGAACTTGTAACTCCAAATGATATACATGCAGAAGTTGATGTAATTTATAATAGCATAGAAAGTTTACACGAAGCTTGTCCGCAAAATTTGGGTGACTGGTATTTTACGGGCGATTATCCCACTCCCGGCGGAAACAAAGTTGTAAACAATTCTTTTATCAACTACATTGAAGGTGTAAATACAAGAGCGTATTAAAATTTTTATTCTTTTTTACCAAAAGTATAGCGAAGACCAATTTGTATATTCATTATTTTATCTAAAGAATTTTGATTTTCAACTTCACGTGAATAGAATAATTCTCCATTATTAAAAGAAATTCCCTCATTTACATTACTAACTTCATTAACTTCAAGATAGTCAGGCTTTGTTGGGTCTGTATAATCAATTTTATAAATTGATTTCCTATGTATTACCTTAAATTTTCTATCATTTTCTACCTTAAAATTAGAGTTTATGTTTAAATTAAATAATGCTTCAAAATTTTTTGATATTTTATAATTTAAATTAATCATATAATTAAAATGATATTCTATTTTTTTTAGTTTAAAATATAGTTCATCAATATAGATATTTTTTTGCAAGGGATTCACAGTTGTATTATTTGTAAAACTTTGTGAATATAAATTTAGTGTATAGAATGAAATTCCAAATTGAGGAATCATAATTAAATGAGGATTAATTTTAAGCTTATAACCTGTTCTTATCGAAGAAGAAAAATAAGCACCTGAAAAAAAATAATTAGTTGAATTTTCTTGGTCATACATCAAATTGTTAAAATCAAAATTTCTTGGTTTGAAATTGTTATCTATAGACAATAACCAATGTTCATTAAATTGATATCCCATGCTAAACTGATATTGAATACCTGAAAAAATATTGCCTGATTTGTAAAAGATAGGATTTGTATCTGTTTTCTTAGTTTTTTGAAGTTGAATTCCATAGCCAATTCCAAAATCAGTAAAGAATTGTGCATAACTTGAAATGCTCGTGATTAAAAAAAATACGATTATTAGTTTTTTCATTGTTTTATTCTTTTTTCTCTTTTTTACCAAAGGTATAGCAAAGACCGATTTGAGCATAAATGAGTTTCGATAAGTCTGTTTTGAGAAAAATATCTTTATAACTATATTCAGTAATGCTCCAATGGTCCTTCATAAAAATCAGCATTTTTTTTATAATTTCCTGTTATTTATAAACTTAGATTTGGTTCATATTTATAGCTTATATTTAAATCCCAATCGAATATTGTAATATTCAGGTAGCAAATTTACATATTTATCAATAGTTCTTCTAAGCGATACAGGTGAAAAAGTATATGTATTAATGATATAATCAAATCCTGCATGAACTATATCAGCTGAAATACTGCATTCAAAAAAAAGGTTATCAGAAATATACATACTATTACCTAAGGATATTCCTATATCAGTTAGTAATGAATATTTAAATAAAGTATAGTACATTGGAGTCATTTTCTCATTATTATATATAATTCCTAATTTGGCACCAATAAAAGGATTGAAAAATTTGTAATTTTTACTCTTACATAATTCAAAATCATAGTATGCATTAACATATGATTGTATATAATGATTAGTACTATTACTATATACTGTATTTAAGTTATTGTAATCTTCAATTGACCAATTTACCTCATATATGTAAAAATGAAAAGGCATAAGTTCAAATTCCAACGAATTTTTATTTTTTAAGTACTTTTTAAAAGAAAAGGATATATAATTTAAATCAAAAATTGTATTGTCATAACTAGCATATATCCTTGAAGAAAGATGATATTTAGATGAGCAATGTTCAAATGAATAATTACTTGACACATTTAAAGCCCAAGTATTTGTTTCATTTTGAGCATTTAACATAGAACTATATATATATAGAAGAAAATAAATGACTTTTTTCATTGTTTTATAATTTTTATAGATTTACTAAATTCATTTGACAACATCTTAATTATATATGTTCCAGGCATTAATAATTCTGTATTAAAACTAAACAAATGTTCGCCACGGCTAATTTTTTCTTTTGTAAATAAAACCATTTTGCCTAAAATATCATTTATTTCAATAATAATTTCGGAATATAAAGCGTTGTTTATCAATATATTTATGTTGCTTTTAAAGGGATTCGGAAATACACTAAATGAGAAATGATCATTCACTTCATTTTGCGTAGAATCATTTTTATTTACTAAAAGATTATTATTAATACATGGACTATTATAATTTTCTAAAATCAATTCATGATTTCCATTTGCAATAAATTCAATATCACCATCTAAAACAATTTCATTACAGGCAAATACATTTATATCCTCTCTATTTAAATAGTTGTTCGCTTTACCATTAATATAAACATTACGACCTCCGTATAACCGTGCAGGGTTATACGAATCATTAAATACTGCCATTGTAAAGAAATCATAAGACGGAGGCAAATAATAACTGTCATAATTACAATTAATTACACTTATTCCAGTCCACACATCATGAAATATGTTATTATAATTTCCCCAAAAATTTTTTTCATAATATCTTAAAGCTATAGTTTTAGGCCCTGCAACTGAAAATGCATAATCAACATCATAGTGCTCTACTTCATTAAATGATTTTTTAGCAAATATTTTCTCATCCGGTGCTCCAAAGCCAATAACCCAGTCTCTTTTCACTTCATCTTTACAAATCTCATTTAATGGGAATATTTCATAATAATGCACAGTAGTTCCTATATTAACAACTTCACAGCTTTGTTGTATCATGATATTATTATAGTAGCACTCAGTTCCAGCACAATTACTAACATTTACTCCAAGTTCATCGTAAAAAATATCACCATTATCAGTTTCAACCTCTACCCTTACTATATGAGAACCCACACCGACATCTAAAGTTGTTTGCCATATATTAGAAAAGTTTGTATGATCCTTATAAATACCATCAATGTACCAATTATGATTAATAGCTGTAATATTTTGATAAACTGCTTCAAATGCTGAAGTATAACCGTTACATATTTGGTTATCTGTATTTGAAGTACACTTTATTTCAACAGCACTATATTCAGATAAATTAAAATCACAACTTTTATCACTTATTAAATTATTGCAGCTACATGTTGAAGAGGATTGAAAACCGGGAGCCGATGCAGTAATATTACCACAATCGCTGGAATTAAAGGGAACCTGTAATGAGTAATAACCATTGGCGTTGGTGGTTGTGCTGCCATACGGACACGATACTGTAGCTCCTGCAATAGGAACAAAATTATCAAAATTTTGTACAACTCCCGAAACAGTAACTGTTTGAGGGGTACTGGTAATAGAAACCGATTTTGTTTTACTGCTCGAACCAAATGTATTAGTTGCCGTAAGGGTTACACTATAAGTTCCAGTGCTTGAATACGAGTGCTGAACATTTTGAGATGTAGAATTTTGCCCGTCGCCAAAACTCCATTGCCAAGAGGTTGGAGTGTTGGTAGATTGGTCTTGAAAATAAGCTGTATTACCAGAAACAGTATAACTAAAATCAGCAAATGGAGACTGGGTAGGAATAGTATTGCTTATATTAAAACTATATTGCCCATCCTCTGAATTGGGTATAGCTTTGTCATAATCGAGCAAATGATATTGGCTATTAACAGAAGGTGCACTCTGCCAATAATTATGATTAACTTTAACAGTAACGGTATTATTAACGGTCGATTCCCAATGATACATAATTTTATTTGACAACCCGTCACCATCAGGGTCATCCCATTGAACATTGGTTATGCTTAAACCGGGATTAGTCCATTCAAAAGCAATGGGGCTATGATTGGGGTCTAATTCACTAATAGGAACCGTAGCATCGCAATAGGTATCTGTTTCGAACCAACCATCACCCTGCAATCCAACAGTTTCGCCATTGTCAGGAGATTTCGACAGGGGTGCAGGGCATAGCGTAAGAGGAGAATTAGAACGTATAGTCAAATTATTAAATGATGAATTTACAAAAGCATCCC
>CAZDUU010000082.1:0-7164 GCA_964508675.1 uncultured Bacteroidales bacterium
TATAAATGAAATTACGTTTTCCATACATACAATAGAGCCATCTTTTTTATATGCATATAATTCCATTACTCTTAGCCTGTTAATATCTTTATTTTCATCTTTTTCATTTTGCATTTCCTCTTCAAACACAGATAAAACATAATTGTAAGTATCTGGAGTTAAAGTTTGAGTTAACTGCATTTGCTTATATTCTTCCGGTGTAAAACCTAATATATGCTGTACTGAAGGGCTTACATATTGATATTGCAGATCTAAACCAACAACTACGACAATATTAGCCATATTTTCTGCAATTAATCGATACTTTTCTTCACTTTCGCGAAGTGCATTCAAAGCCTTAGTTCGTTCTGTAATATCATGATTTATTACTATCGCACCTTGAACTTTACCTTCATCACTGATAATTGGAGCTGTATAATTTAAAATAATTTTTTTCTTTCCATCAAATGTTTCGATTTCAAGTAATTCATTTTCAATAGTTAATCCCTCTTTTATGGTGTGCACCAGTGCCCAGTCATTAGAAGCGACAGCACTATGAGATGGCAATCGCCATGCTTTAAAAATATGATATTCATCTATTCCGACTTTTGGCTCTGCACCCCATATTTTTATTCCTGCAGGATTTCCCAAAATTAGTTTCCCCTTATCATCAGAAAGCCAAAGTCCTATAGGTAGTACATCGAAAATTTTTTGTAAAGTATGCTCACGTTGCTTTAACTCCTGGTCTGCTTTTTTTCGTTCAGTTATATCCCTAAGTATTACCTGTATCGCAATGTCACCTTTATCTTCAAAATATGTCGCAGTAACTTCAACATCAATAATATTGCCATCTAAACGGATTATTTTTTCTTCAATTAATGGTACAGAGCCTTTATGTTTAAGCATATAATTTATCCGTTCTTCAATTTTTGCATGGAAATCCGAATGAAAAAAATCCAGTGGGTTTCTTCCTATAATTTGGTCTAAAGATTCAGCACCAAACAGTTTAAGAAATGTTTTATTTGCATAAACGATGCTTTTGTTTTTATTAATAAACAACGCATCTGGCATAATATCTAATAAAAGCTGGTATCGTTCTTCGCTTTCTTTTAATTCTTTTTCTTTTTTCTTGTCATCAATGGCTTTTTTAATTTTAATCATTGCATTGATTTGCATGATCAGCTCAATTTCGTTAACCGGCTTAGTTAAAAAAGCTTCCGCGCCAGAATTAAAAGCTTTTAGAAGGTTTTCTTTATCTTTATTTTTTGAAGTAATAAAAATAACAGGGGTGTCTTTTGTCTGTTTGCTCAGTTTAATTTGTTTACATACTTCATAACCATCAATTTCAGGTAATAATATATCAAGTAAAATTATGTCAGGAACTTCTTTTTCAGATATTTTTAATCCCTCTATAGCACTTGTTGAGATTCTGATACCTGCATCGGGAAATTTTTTTTCAATAATATTTTGAATGCTTTTTAAGTCAATAATATTATCGTCTATTATTAATATATTCATACTTTGTTTTGAATTAAACTGTACAAAAATAATATTTTTTTTATTTCAACAAAGTGTTTATGATAGTGTTTTTGGCATTGATACATGTCATTTTGATTATTAATAAAAAAGAATAATCTTTGGAATATATATCAATTCATACTTATTAGATGATTAAAAAGAAAATGTTTATAAATAATTAATTTTTATTAAGTCTTAAAAACAGAGGGAAATGTGATTAGATTTTTTTAAATGATAAGAATATTTAATTAATCGTGGTAGGTTGACAATGTAAATATAAATTTACTTCCTTTACCAAATTCGCTTTCTACCCAGATCTCTCCTCCATGTTGTTCTACAAATTTTCTACACAGAAATAACCCTAAACCGAATCCCTTTTCATTTCTTGTTCCATTTGTAGAATATGATGTTGAATAATTCCAAATCTTTGTAATAGCTTCTTTACTAATACCAACTCCATTATCTGAAACAGTTATAGTAGATAAGTTATAATTTGGTTCGATAGAAATTTCTATTTGTCCGAATTCATTTGTAAATTTAATTGCATTAGATATCAGATTTCGTAAAATAGTTTTAAGCATATTACAGTCAGCATGTAAAAATATACTATCACTACACTTAGAATATTTTAATTTAATATTTTTTACTTCAGCAATAACAATTAGATTTTTAATTACTTCATTACAAATATCATTAAAACAAAGTTTTTCTGGGTTAAAAAGAAGATTTCCAGATAATGATTTTGACCAGATAATTAAGTCTTCTAACAAATTAAATGTATTTAATGCGACATGATTAATAATCTTAAGTTGATCTTCTATTTTTTGCATGTCATATACGCGTAAGTTCGTTAATAAGAGGTTAGAAAATCCAATTAATGCGCTGAAAGGTTGTCTTAAATCATGAGCAATGGTTGATAATAAAATATCTTTATTACTATTTAGTTCTTTCCATTCATTTGCTTTCTTTTCCAGATCTTCATTTAGTTTTATAAATTGCTTTCCCTGATCAATGATTTTTTGCTCCAGGTCATTATTATACTTATTAATAAAGTTTACTATGTCATTTTTAAATATCAGGCCTTTAAATTTGTTGTCGCTATGAACGATTAAAACATCCGTATTGTTTTGTTTCATTAGCTCAAGCGCATTACAAATGCTACAATTGTTATCTATAATAGGCTTTTCTGTTAAACAGTCAATGACAAGGGTATAAGGTTTATTGATAAGGTCAGAAGTCGTTAAAACACCGTAATATGTTTCTTCATCCTGCACTACTAATGCAGACTCTTTAATAACTTTTCTTTTTGCTTCATCTCTACCGGAAAAAGGTGTTATTGTGTTAAAGTCACGCCGTATTAAGCTTTCAATATTCATATTAATACTCTTGTTCAAAAGTATTGTATGATATATTGACTTTAAAATCGACTTTTAATATTTCTCCTTCTGAAATAAATGGAAACACTTTATCTTTAAGAATATTGATTATTCTTTCCTGTGGCATTTTAGCAAGTATTCTTCTGTTTACAAAGATTGCTTCAACTCTTTGGTCATTGATCTCTATATATTCAAAGCCATTTGGGACTAATAATTCAAATGATTTTAAAATACCAATTTTGCCATGGGGCGAGTTTTTTCCTAAGACTAATATTTCCTGGAAAGGGGGTAGTTTTATTTCCTCAAAACTTAATGAGACAGAATATTTTATAGTAGTATCCATACTCTTATTTTTTATATCCTGTAATAAATAATCACACATTGCTAAATAAATTTAGACAAATATAAATCAGTCTTATATATTTTCCAAAAAAAATACGATAGAATAATTTTTTAGAGAAAAAGATTTATAGATAATAATGTCGTAAGTATCAGCCTTAGTCAAAACTTCCACTATGGGAAATTAAATCATGCGGAAATAACATTTCTATTCTTTATAAAATCTTTATACTTTTCTCTCATATTTTAATTATTTCTTTATAACTCCCGTCATACCTTTGTTGCAAAGATTTTTTGAAAATTAAAGGAGGTAAAAATGGAACTGACTTCAAAAATTAAACGGATTTTTATTGGTAAAGCCCGTGACTTGGATAACAAAGAAACTTTTAAACGAATTTCGCTCATTGCATTCTTTGCATGGGTAGGCTTAGGAGCAGATCCTTTGTCTTCGTCGTGCTATGGCCCCGAAGAAATCTATAAAAATTTGTCTGTCCACACTCATTTGTCATTAATAGTGGGAGTTATTACCGTATTGACTATTTTTATTATTAGTACCAGCTATAGCCAGATAATAAAGATTTTCCCTAACGGCGGAGGTGGTTATCTGGTGGCAAGCCGCCTTATTTCCCCCACGGTGGGTATGATTTCAGGCTGTGCTTTATTGGTCGATTATGTGCTTACTATCACTCTCTCCATCTCAAGCGGTGCTGATGCCATATTCAGCTTTCTGCCCGAATCAGTCTATTCATACAAACTTACATTTGCTATTTTTGGGTTATTTTTGTTGGTTATTCTGAATCTTAGAGGAGTCAGGGAATCGGTTATGACTTTGACTCCTATTTTTGTTATTTTTATTCTGACCCACTTATTTTTAATAGTATATGTAATCTCAACCCATATTCCCGAAACCGGAAGTATTGTAAAGTCAACTTCAACCGAATTACACTCGACCATATCGCAATTGGGTGTTTTTGGAACCTTGTTCCTTATTTTCAGAGCTTACAGCTTAGGAGCCGGAACTTACACCGGAATAGAAGCTGTAAGCAACGGGATTCCGAATTTAAGGGAACCAAAAGTGCATACAGCATTAAAGACAATGAGGTATTTGACTATTTCGCTTGCAATTGCCGTGTTTGGACTGATTATATCATATTACTTATTAGATGTAAAGTACAGTACAGGGAAAACGCTTAATGCTGTTCTGGTCGAAAGTGCTTCAAACTCATGGAATCCGGTTATCGCAAATATATTTATTTACATCACTTTATTTTCTGAAGCAGCTTTGTTGTTCGTTGCAGCTCAGGCAGGTTTTCTCGACGGACCGCGTGTAATGTCAAACATGGCCCATGATAACTGGTTTCCGAGGAGATTCATGTCATTGAGCGACCGTCTCGTATCTCAAAATGGAATTCTGATTATGGGATTTGCAGCTTTTATTCTGCTTTTGATTTCAAAGGGAAGCGTTTCATTTCTGGTCGTTTTATACAGCATCAACGTTTTTATCACATTCACGTTGTCGCAGGCCGGTATGGTAAGACATTGGTTTCTGAACCGTAAAACTGAAAAAAAATGGTTCCGTAAATTTGTAATTAACGGAATAGGCTTGAGCATCACACTCTTTATCTTATTAACGGTAGTATTTATTAAATTTAGCGAAGGCGGATGGCTGACCATATTGATAACCGGTTTAGTGGTAAGCATTGCAGTTATTATTAAAAGACATTACAATTTTATTGCAGAAAAGATTATCAGTACACAACGAAAGCTGATTCCGGAAATGAATGAAATTATCTCTGGATTAAAATTAAAAAATCAAAATCATGAAGAACAAATTGAACAAAATCCTTTCGCCCCTACAGCCGTAATTTTGGTAAACGGATATACAGGTATTGGCTTGTATTCGTTTTTCAACTTTTTATCATCATTTCACGGAATATACAGGAACATTATTTTCTTACAGGTTGGATTGGTAAATACACACAGCACAAAAAGCATAGAAGATGTTGAAAAAATTCAGACCAACATGACCAACGACCTTAATAAATATGTATATCTGGCAAAATTACTAGGTTATAATGCACAGCAGATAAGTGCTATTGGAACTGATATTGTCGAAGAAGTCGAAAAAATTACTCCGCAGATAATTTTGAAATATCCCAATACTATTTTCATTGGCGGTCAGTTGATTTTTAAAGGTATCTACCGACTCAGCAGGCTTCTTCACAATTACACCATTTTCGAAATTCAGAAAAAGCTCTATAAAATGGGAGTAACAACTATTGTCATACCGGTTTCTGTTGACGATATAGAACCTTTAATCAACAAAATAAAAGAATCAGAAAAGTGTTTATCTCCAAACAACAATTGACTATGGAAAAATTAATAGAAGAATTGATTTCCCGGCTCAAGGAAGATAATAAAGAAATTGAGAAACAAATAGTTGAAAATAAGGACACCGATGATAAAATTATCTTATTTTTGTCTGGTAAAATGGTGGGATTAAAACTTTGCATGGAAGAACTGAACCGTTTACTTGAATATTATAGAAAGAAATGAAAAAACATAAGCATATACAGTTCGTTTTAAGTGTATCGCTGGTAATTTTGGCCTCGTTTATATGTTATTTGATTTCTGACTTTGTAGGATACCGGACCATTGCGCTTGTCCTGTTGTTTGTTGTTTCTGTTGCTGCCATTTTATTTGAAGTGACTCCTGTTTTAGTAGCTGCTATTTTGAGTGCACTTATCTGGGATTTCTTCTTTATTCCGCCGCATTTTACCTTTCATGTCGAACAGGCCGAGGATGCTTTAATGCTGATTATGTATTTTATCATTGCACTTGTTAATGGTGTTTTGACAACCAGAATCAGGAAAATCGAAAAGCTCTCGCAGATGAAAGAAGAGAAGATCAATTCCATTAAGTTATATAATACTTTGTTTAATTCCATTTCGCACGAACTGAAAACACCTATTTCTACCATATATGGCTCTGCAGATAATTTGTTAAACAACAAAGAAAATTTATCCGAAGAAAATAAACTTAAACTCATTGTAGAAATTCATAAAGCTACTGAAAGATTAAACAGGCTGGTAAGTAATCTGCTGAGCATGTCGAGGCTCGAAACGGGATATATAAACCTGAAAAAAGACTGGTGTAATGTAGATGAATTAATTACTTCAGTTATAAACTCATTGGAAGAACCGCTCCGAAAACACACTGTTAAAAAGTCGATTGACGAGCAATTTCCACTGGTAAAGCTTGATTTTGGTTTAATGGAAACGGCTATTAACAATATCGTTTTCAATGCTGCCGTTCACACACCTGAAAATAGTCAGATTACATTTGAACTGGCTATGGAAGGTAATCTTCTGAAGATAATCATTTCTGACAACGGCAAAGGGCTGATGCCCGATGAAATTGATAAGATATTTGATAAATTCTATCGTATCAACAGCTCGGTAAATTTTGGAACCGGTTTGGGATTGTCCATCGCTAAGGGATTTGTCGAAGCGCACAAAGGTAAAATCAAAGCTTTTAATAATGGGGCAGGAGGTTTATCTGTTCAAATTGATATTCTGCTTCAGGATAACGAGATTATGAATATTAACAGTCTGGAAAATGAATGAAAATACTATATTGATTATTGACGATGAAGTTCAGATAAGAAAACTTCTGGAAATAACTTTCACATCAAACAATTATAAAGTGTTCGAAGCTGTTGACGGTAAAAGCGGACTGATAATGGCAGCCAACCATCCGCCCGATATTATTATTCTCGATTTAGGCTTACCGGATGCTGATGGACAAACCATTTTAAAAAAACTACGGGAATGGTATTTTAATCCAATTATTATCCTTTCTGTAAAGAATGCAGAAGACGAAATTATTACCGCATTGGATAATGGTGCTAATGATTACCTTACAAAACCCTTCAGAACAGGTGAATTGCTGG
>CAZDUU010000083.1:0-7110 GCA_964508675.1 uncultured Bacteroidales bacterium
TAACGGGTTCTGTTATTCAGAACTTCATTAAAAAGCGAGTAACGTTCGTCCGTTACAAATTCTTTCAGATAATTTATAATTTCGATATTGGTCATTGCTGCAAAAATAAAACAAAAAAGGGAGTATTGCTACTCCCTTTTACCTTAAAGTAAGGTGTTCTTACTTAATTGTGCCGGTTAATTCGCTACCTGGTCTGAAGCGTACAACTTTTTTAGCAGGAATGTTGATTTCTTTTCCTGTTTGAGGGTTGCGACCTTTACGAGCGCTACGTTTTGTAACACCGAAAGTACCAAAACCTACTAAAGCAACGCGGTCACCTTTTTTGAGGGCTTTTGTTGTTGCGTTTACGAAAGCGTCTAAAGCTTTTTTAGCATCTGCTTTGGTAATTTTAGCTTCGCCAGCGATGGCATCAATTAATTGTGCTTTGTTCATACACTTTAATTTTTAGGGTTAATGATTAAAATTAATTAAGGTTATGCAAATATATCTGCAATATTTTGATTTGCAATACTTTTTCAAAAAAAAATGCAAATTTGTTGATAACTAAGCGAAATTGTTAATAACTTGGGAATTTTTACAGGCTTTTTAAGGGTTACAAGAGTTGAAAACGCGCTATGATTATGTTAAGTAAGGTTATCCGATATCGGTTTTTTATATGCTTTATCTGTTCAACTATTTATTGATTGACTCTCCTTTTTCGTTCCATTCTTTCCACTCTCCAGTTTTGTTAGCGTGGTCGTACATGCCCTCAGACTGTTTCTGGCCATTTTCATAATAATATGTCCACCAACCCTGTTCCCTGCAGTGCTCGTATTGTCCCTGCTCTTTTATCTGTCCGTTTTCATAATATCTGGTGCATGGGCCATTCATGTAATCATGATCATAAGTAACATCAGCTGCTTTTTGTCCGTTTTCGTAATATTCTATGTATTTACCATGAATTTTACCTTCAATCATCTCGCTTTCATTCCTTAAATTTCCGTTTGCATACCATATTTTGCTTGTCCCGGTTTCTTTTCCATTTACATAGCTTAGCTCAGCAGACGGTTTGCCATCGGGAAAATATGAAACCGCTTTGCCGGTAAAGGGCTCTGTTGTCCCTTTTAAATAAGCTATGTTGTCTTTGGTTTCAATGGCATCAAATGTAACAGTGACTGTTTGCGAACATGCATTGAGCATAAATAGCGTTAATAAACCTATAAATACAAATCGTTTCATATCTAAATACTTTTATGCAAAATAAGTAAAAAGCATAAAGATCTCAAATGAGACCTTTATGCAAACGTGTTAATATTATTTAATCACTTTCAATGCTTCGTCGGTAGCTTTTAGCATTGGCTCAATAGAAACGGGTTCTCCAACTGCACCTTTCATCCAGATATCGGGAGTCAGACGTCCCTGGGTGTAAATGCGCGTAATTTCCTTCGCAAAATTCTTATCTTTAATGTATGATTCTATCTGAAAATCAATTAAATGTCCAATAGGATAAGCCGATAAATATAATGGAGCATCAATCATATGTGAGTAGATAGCCAAAATTGGTTCGTCTTTTTTACCGAATACCGGTGCATAATATTTGTTCCAGATGTCTTTGGCAATAATGATGACCTGGTTTTTCAATTCTTCTTTGGTTGCATTAGGATGAGCGTATAACCATTTCCATACATTCATATCGACCAGCGAAACGCCCATAATTTCATAACAGGCCCATACATTATCCAACGTCATCATCTGGAACTTTTCTGGATTATTGTCTTTTATATCAAGCAATTCCAAGTCGCGTTTCTGAAAAATAAATGCCAGTGCTTCGGTAAATGCAGTATTAGGAATTCCTTTCAGCATATAATAATCAACATCATAAAGTGATAATGTTTGTTCTACATTGTGGCCAAATTCGTGAACGGCAATGTTATAACCTTTATAATCCATGCCTTTTTCTCCAATACGTGAACGAAGACGGGCATTGTCGCCATGCATTTCACTTCCCCATGCATGTCCGGCACCTCGAGATGCATCAACTGTAACGTGTGATACTATTTCATTGGCTTTCGCTTTTTCAAAACCTAATTTGGTTAAAATAGTAGGAAGATAACCTTGTACAGCAGCCGTGTTGGGGAAAAGTTTACGGGTTTTTTCGGTAAGCATATCTTCGGAAATAGTACTGCGCGATTTGAATCCGTCGTACCAGATATCAAAAGGTTCTAACGGACGGCCCAATCTCTTCGAAATCAAATCAGCAACCTGCTTAATTTGCGGCGAAGTTACAAAATTGATAAAGAGTTTTTCAACTTCTTCTTGCGGCATCTCCATTTCGCCTTCAAACTTACGTTGAATATATGTCGGATATTGCGGACTGTAAGGATCAATCATTTGCATAGCATGGAATATATTCAATAAATGTTCATAACGGGTATCGGGTTCATTTTTGAATGCCACCGCGTTATTATTATCATATACTTTATTTTCGAAGGGATCCCACTGGTATTTGTCGTTGTTTATAACTTCCTGCGGAATATCCTGATAAATAATATGCTTCATGATTTCGTAAATGGTTTTTTGTTTGGTAAGACCGTTTTCTTTGTTGGCATAATTTGACTTCAATTCATCGCGCAAACCCCAGTGAGTAATCAGCTTCATGTCTTTTGGGAAAAGGCTTTGTTTGTTATTGTCAATCACATTTCCCATACATATATTATATTCGCTGATATAAGTGTCGGCTTTGGTTAACACATCATTCATCTGTTGTAAAATTTTAGAAGGAACACGGCTGGTAAAAATATCGCCCATGCGTGCATAAGCCCATTCGATACGTGACCAGTTGGCGCCCTGTTCATTTTTTTCTTTCAGAGTATAATTGGGGAAATTGAGGACTGTAATAAAAGCTATTTTATTTTCAAATAAATCGTCGGTAAGATGTGCTCCCACATTGTAACTTCCAAACATTTCGTCAACAGGCTGGATTTCGGGACCTGACAAATGAAGCGGTTTTAACAATTCAATGGTGATACGGTTAAAGTTTCCGTAAATTGCTTCAAGATTGTGTGAAATTTTTTCAAAAAGCATTTTTCTTGCTGAATCGTCTTTTGCATAATTGTCTTTGCAAAATGTCATGAATTCTTCGACAGTGCCATCAGAAGTGTCCCACAAAGCAGCAGCCTGCCTGACACCTTTGTCAATTAAAGCCAGTTTGTTTTTATCGCTGCCATAGTAATGCGTCAGGCTGTCGATAGTTTGTTTAATGATTTGTTCGGATAATGATGTTTTCATATTATCGCCTTTTTTTTCTAAAGTACATTGCCACGTAACGAAAGTCAGCAGCAACGAAGCTGTTAATACAGATAATTTATTCATAAAACATAAAATTTATTTCAATGTTCAAACCTACATAATTATTAAATTCCGACCAAATGTCGGGACAAAATTCTTAATTCTTTATTTCTGCACAAAAGTTCAAAGTATTGAGCAGATGCTTCGTCTCGTTGCTTGCAACAAGGCAGCATGGGGTATTTTTAACTTATAAATTTGAATCCTGAATTTTTAATTCAAACTTTCAACTTTTCCCTTTCTACTATATGATACGTTCTGCTAACGATGCTTGACTTTGTCTATCAAAAAAATTCATGTACATTTGTGCGAAATTTTCATTAAACTATTTTATATGAAAGCTTATGTATTCCCCGGTCAGGGGGCACAATTTCCCGGAATGGGCAAAGATTTATACGAAAATAATGTGTTAGCAAAAGAAATGTTCGAAAAAGCTAATGAAATTCTTGGTTTTCGTATTACCGATATTATGTTTAACGGAACAGAAGAAGAACTGAAACAGACTAAAGTTACTCAGCCTGCTATTTTCTTACATTCCGTAATTTTAGCCAAAACAATGGGCGACACATTCAAACCCGAAATGGTTGCCGGTCACTCATTAGGCGAATTTTCGGCTTTGGTTGCTGCCGGTGCCATGAACTTCGAAGACGGATTACGTCTCGTTGCTGCTCGTGCTATGGCTATGCAAAAAGCATGTGAAAAAGAACCCTCAACCATGGCCGCAATCCTCGGAATGGAAGATGCTGTTGTGGAAGAAGTTTGCAACTCCATTAATGATGTGGTTGTGCCTGCTAACTACAATAGTCCCGGACAGCTGGTTATTTCAGGAAGTATTTCCGGCATTGATAAAGCTATTACCGAATTACAAAGCCGTGGTGCAAAACGCGCACTGAAATTAGTTGTAGGCGGTGCTTTCCATTCACCTCTTATGGAGCCCGCTCGCATTGAACTCGCTGCTGCTATTGAAAAAACCAATATCAAAGCACCGGTTTGCCCGATTTATCAAAATGTAACCGCAATGCCCGAAACCAATCCCGAAAAAATCAAAGCAAACCTTATGGCTCAGTTAACAGCTCCGGTTCGCTGGACCCAGACTGTTCAAAACATGTTAAAAGACAATGCAAGTTCTTTTACCGAAGTTGGTCCCGGACAGGTGTTACAAGGCCTGATTAAAAAAATTGACCGCAATGCAGTAATTGCTTAGTGTAATCAGAAAATATAAATTTTAAAAGCTGTCTTCGGGCAGCTTTTTTCTTTTTGTACATATAAAATTTTCATGTACTTTTGAAAAAAAAGCAATGTATATCCTTATCGGCATAGAAATAGCCCTGCTTTTGATCATCATCGTTTTACTTTTCAGAAAAAAGCAGGAAAATAATCTTTCGGAGTTAAACTCAAAACTCGATTTTATTGACAAAAATTCGCAGCGTCTCGAATCGCTTATGAGAGATGAATTTATGCGCAACCGTGTTGAACTAACCCAAACTCTGACCAGCTTTAGCGATTTACTAACAAAAACGGTCGGCAATATGAGTTCGACACAAAAAGAGCAGTTTGAAAGTTTTTCGTTGAGGGTAAAAGAACTAAGCGAAGGATTTAATGAGCGCTTTAAGGTTTTTCAGGAACAAATCAATGTTCAGCTCAAAGACAATAAAGAAGACCTCACCCGCAGTCTGAAAGTATTTCAGGATACATTTAATCAAAGTGTAAAGGATTTCAACGATATTCAATTGCAGAAATTCAGCGAACTAATTCAAAAAGAAGAGCAGTTGAAACAGGAAACCGAACAAAAGCTCGAAAAAATCCGGGAAGCTGTTGAAAAGAAACTCGAAAACCTACAACTGGAAAACAGTAAAAAGCTGGAAGAAATGCGGGCTACCGTTGACGAAAAATTGCAAAACACACTCGAAAAACGT
This sequence comes from uncultured Bacteroidales bacterium, assembly GCA_964508675.1. Lineage (GTDB taxonomy): Bacteria > Bacteroidota > Bacteroidia > Bacteroidales > GWA2-32-17 > Ch61. Next base: position 5,241 of record CAZDUU010000083.1, read on the forward strand.
CTCAGCGAATCGTTCAAAGTGGTTAGTGAACGCCTTGAGCAGGTACATCGCGGATTGGGCGAAATGCAGAGTCTGGCTTCCGATGTGGGCGATTTGAAAAAAGTATTCTCCAATGTTAAACAACGCGGTGTGATTGGCGAAATTCAACTCGGAGCCATTCTGGAAAATATTCTTTCACCCGGTCAGTACCAGAAAAATGTAAAAACAAAACCAAGTTCTGCCGATTTTGTAGAATATGCCATCGTCCTTCCCGGAAAAGACGAAAGTGGTAAACCTGTCTATCTGCCCGTTGACTCCAAATTTCCCATCGAAGATTATCTGCGATTGGTAGAAGCTTATGAGCAGGCCAATCCGGTTGAAATTAAAGCATCCACTACCAATTTACAGAATGCCATCCGAAAATCAGCCAAAGATATTCACGACAAATACATTGATCCGCCCAATACCACCGATTTCGGTATTCTTTTTCTTCCGGTCGAAGGTTTATATGCCGAAGTGATACGACAGACCGGATTGATTGAAGAACTCAGCAGGACTTACAAAATCATCATTTCTGGACCAACCACTTTAGCTGCATTATTGAACAGCTTACAAATGGGCTTCAGAACGCTTGCTATCGAAAAACGCAGCAGCGAAGTATGGAAAGTTCTCCAGGCAGTTAAAACCGAATTTGGCAAGTTTGAGGATGTTTTAGTCAAAGCTAAAGAAAAAATTGATAAAGCAGGAGACGAAATAGAAAAACTGGTAGGAACACGAACCAGAGTAATTAAAAGCAAATTGAAAAACTTAACCGAACTGCCCGAAGAAGAAGTTAAAAACATTTTGGATTCAAACAACGTAGAAAATATCGACGAAAATTCAGAAGATGAAAATCAAAATTCTTAGTCTTTTATTTTCTATTTGTTTTTTGCATCTTTTTGCACAAAATCAGGCCGATTCGCTCATAAAACATTTGCCCCAAGTACAACACGACACTATTAAATGCCAGCTACTTCTCGATATTGGCGACATATACGAAATCTCAAAACCCGATAGTGCCATTTTTTATTATCATGAAGCAGAAAACGTAGCATGGAAAAAACTTCAATCTGTAAAATATTTAAAAGCAAACGAAGCCCGGACTATTGCCGATTACTATTCGAAAGCATTGCGGTACAGGGCTATTGTTCTTTTGAATCAAAATATTCCAGGTCCGGTGGTAGCGCTTCTGGAAAAATCAAGGTGTTTTGCAAATATCATTAACAACAAAAAAGCAGTATCAGCCTGCTATAGTAATCTCGGTATTTATTATTTCAAACAATCCGATTTTGAAAAAGCACTTGATTATTATTATAAAGGATTAAAAATAAGCGAAAAAATAAATGATATAAAAGGTTGTGCAAACCTGTATAATAACCTTGCAAATGTTCACAATGTACAGTTTGAATATAAAAAAGCTGCCTATTTTTACAAAAAAGCAATTAAAAGCTACAAAGAATTAAAAAACGATTATCTGGTCGCCGGTGGTTATAATAATCTGGGAATTACATATAAAGACTTAAAAATGTACAATGAAGCAACCGTTTTACTCAAACAGGCTTCTGAAATTTATAAAAAATATCAGGATTTGACCCGTCAGGCATCTAGTCTTATCAATATTGGTGTAATAAAGATCAGCATAAAAGAACAGGACTCCGCTATTTTTTACTCCAAAATAGCATTGGATATATACAAAGCTCAGGAAGACACCGAAGGTATGATTATCAGCAATAACAACATTGTAACTGCCCTGCTGGATAAATACGATACCCTTAAAGCACAAAGAATAATTAATCAGCAGTTGCTCCAACAGGCTAAACAAATTGGCGAAAGTACTTTCAAATGGATAAGT
>CAZDUU010000084.1:0-7066 GCA_964508675.1 uncultured Bacteroidales bacterium
GTTTAGCTTTTTGGCATTCGGAAGACAAATTAATCGCCAGACCAATATTTACAATATTTTAGCAGCTTCCGCATTTATGCTCTTATGCATCAACCCTTTCCTGCTATTTGATATTGGGTTTGAACTATCGTATATTGCAGTTGTCGGAATTGTTTATTTCCAACCCAAAATAAGAAACCTGATTTATCTAAAAAATAAAGCGTTGTCCTTTATTTGGGATTTGATAAGTGTTACAATTGCAGCCCAACTCGTTACAACTCCTCTATCGTTGTATTATTTTCATCAATTTCCCACTTATTTTCTTTTATCAGGGATTGTTTTAGTCCCAATTACATCATTTGTAATTTATTTAACCTTATTAAGTCTTGCATTCTCTGTCATTCCGGCTGTTTCTCATATATTTGCCATTGGCTTAAAATACCTGGTACTTTTCATGAACCAATTTACCAGCTTTATCGAAAGCCTTCCTCTTTCTATTATTCCCAATATTTATATAGATGAAATTCAGCTTATTGTGCTTTATCTTATGCTTATTAGTATAACGGCATTTATCCTTTCAAAAAAAATTGCTCATTTAAAGCTTAGCTTAATAGTTATTATTTTATTCTCTTTAAGCACTTTGGCTAATAAAATAAATACGTTGAGCCAGAAGTCGGTTTATGTATATAATATTAAAAATTGTTCGAGCCTAAACTTTATTGACGGACGCCAAAACATACTTTTTGCGCAAATACCTGAAGATAAAAGCAATACCGTTAATTATTCCTTAAAAAATCACTGGCTGAGCATGGGCCTTAATGCAGAAAAATTTATACCCTTTGACCAGATGAATTCACAATTTCTTTTTTCAAATCTTAATATAATTGATAATCCTAACCTGTTTTTTAAACATCATTTTTTTAATTATTATGGATATAAATTGCTGGTAATAAATGATGATTTCTTTTTTAAAAATAAAATTAATAAAACCATTGAGGTAGATGCTGTCATTTTACAACAAAAAGCTAAAGTTGACTTCAAAAAGCTGGTCCTCTATATTCATACAAAAAATATTATTATAGACAGTTCTGTTCCCAAGAAGAAGACAAACCGGTGGCTGGCCGATGCACAAAAATTAGAAATAGCTATTTACAATTGCAAAGCCCAGGGAGCATGGAAAATTGAACTTTAGTTCTACAAATTGCTAAACTCCTCATTATCAAATTTCAAATTAATGGCTATGTCTTCAAATAAGTATTCTTCAAAAAGTCCCTTGTAGTCATAGACTTCAATTTTTCTTGGGACAAATAAAGTTTTGTCAACATATAAAACAATTGTTTTTGCATAATCAGAAGGGACTTTTATGACATTCCCTTTTTTAATTCTTTGAAAAACATCTTTGATTGTCGGATTAAGTTCTATAATCTGATAATCACAAATATTTAATTTTATAGCGAGTTTTTGAATCGTAGTTTCATCCTGCACAGGATAATCAATAATTTTATAGTTGGGTATAATAAGAATTATCTTGTAGCAGATATTTCCATCTATACTGACGTTTTTATCAAAGGCAGAAATGTCGCTCCACGAAGATCCGTATTTTTTTCTTATGTTGGAAATAACGTCTCCAAAATATACAAACCCTGCCTGGTAAATATTATGATGCTGATTAAATCTTAATTTTTCTCCGAATGGGTCTAAACGGACATTTACATAAGGGAAACCGTTGGTATTAACCAATGCATAAGGTGACTTGTCGTTAATCAGGACTTCTACATTAGCATTGGGGACTAACTGCTTGCAATATATCGCATCTGGATTATATGAACGCTTAAAGATAGTTTTTTGTATGATGTATTTATCCTGAAACCGTTCTCTTGATGAAAGAGTAAAAGTAATAGTCTTGATAGACCTTATTTTATCTATCATTTCATTGAGAATATAGTCTGTGCTTTGCGAATAGGTTTTTTGCAAAAAAGGCATAAATAATAATATTGCTATTAAAATCCTGCTCATTTTATTTAAAGTGTTTCACATCTATATCCTTTTTTAGATTTCTAAAAGGGCTTTCTGCCCTTTTAGAAATCAATTTTGCCTGATGAAATTAAAATGATATAGCAGCTTCGACCATTATACCATTAAATCCTGCTGAACCTTTGGTTTTGTTTTTATCCCATGTTTTAAAATTGGTATATTTCTGATCAACGTATTCCAGTTTTGCTACCATATTTTTAGTCAAATACCAGCCTAAAATTCCCTGAATACGGTTAACGGTTTTATTTGCAGTAGGATCAATATTTTTGCTATATAAAAATGCATCCGTACCTCCTGAATTGTCGGTTACTTTATTATACCTGCCACCTACAAAAAATTGTTGTTCACCCCCAAAGTGCAATAAGCCTTCAATGGCAATATTGGTAAATTTTGATTCACTTTTTGCCTGACCAATTGTTGGTTTCGTATCTGAAGGCGACGTAGTGTTAGCTTGTTCATATGTTCCGAAGATTTCGATAAATTTATATTTTGCAAACAGATTCAACATCATAGATGCGTCTTTGTCAGTTGCTCCCGGACCCCAGTTCTGACCAAAAGCATTTGAGGTAATGGTATAATCGCCTGAGCTATAATTAGCCAGATTCATTGCCAGATAATAGCGTGATCCTGTTCTATCACCATTATATAAGGAGCCTGAATGGTTATGATCGCAATAATAGTAAGATAACGTTGCGCGTAATCTTAAATCATCTGTAAATTGTTTATCATAACCAACTTTGCCATAATAAGCAAGTTCGCTTAGCTGGTTAATTGCTTTATATGTCTTTGCCGGAGTATTGGGAGCCTGGTACTGTCCTAATGTTGGATTCAATGCACCATTACTGATTCCAATCATACCAATTATACCGTTTTTTCTGTATAAAAACTCCATTGCAGGCGAAACAGTGTAACCATCCATGATATAGTTTCCGACAAAATAATTTTTCAGAGCGGCACCATTGTTTGTCCTTCTAAAGTGTGCATCACCATAGTTTATCTCCATCATACCTACTTTTATCTGCAGATTTTCCATCACTTTATCTACAACTGAGGATTTGATAAAAGGCAACGCATCAAATTGAACGTAACCGCCTTCAACCCATGCTTCATTATGGTGCCTTGCAGAAAGGTATGTATTTAAATAAACTTTTACACCTTTAGCCAGATAACCCGTTAGACTTAAATTTGCAGTTGGAAGGTTAAAACCATTACCTAATGCAATAAGTGTATCTGGTGCATGGTGGGAAATTCCCTGAAATTGAAGTGCAAAATCACCACCTACCTTAACTTTTACGCTATCAAAAGGTTGATTTTGTTTCTCTTCTTCAAATTGATACAGTTTTTGCGCAAATAATGTGCTTGTCACTGTAAAAATAGCCATAATTAAAAAAATCTTTCTCATAAAAATTAGTTTTTAGTTATCATTTATTTATAAAATTGATCAATACTGATATAAATTTCGTCTCCTGTTTTAAGTGAGCCGAAAAACATTGCAGGAGGTGTGACATTAAAGTCTGTCATTTTCAGACTTACAACAGAAATAACTTCAAATTTCCCGTCAGCGGATTTTTTTATGTTTCCCGAGACAGTTATTCTCTTTGTTGTTCCTGCAATTGTTAAATTTCCTGTAGCCCTGAAAAGCCATTGATTTTCTTTTCCGCTTGGAACTAAAGTAATTTCTTTCGAAACAAAAGTTATATTAGGAAACTTTTCACTGCTTAAAGCTTCATAAGCTTTTTTATTCATCAACGATTCATCGCTTTTTAATGCAGTAACAGGAACTAAAAAGCTAACACTGTTAATTTTTTGAATATTTCCATCATTTTCAATAACTTCAGCTTTACCAACAGCTTGATTAACTTTCATTTTCCAGTCGTGTAAGTAGAAGTTCCCTTCACCTCAATATTCTGAGGTGGATTTTGAGCCTGAATCTGAGTTTGCGAATTCACTGTTTTCCCAACCAGAAGCTCAAACAATGCTAAAATTATTAACTTATTCATATTTATAATATTTAATTACAAAATTACTTCAATTGTAAATTACAATCAAGTTTACAGACTGGTTATTAATCGATTACATGAAGATTTGAACCGGAATAAACACGATTTAAATCGTAACATTTTCGATTTAAGTATTAAATTGCTTATATTTGTATTGATAAAGCAAATATTAATTCTACATATGGAAATAAGTAAGTGTAAATTAAGAAATTGTAGCGAATGTCATGATAAATCTCCCATTTTCAGGCAGATGAATGAAAAGGAAATAGAATTAATTGAAGAGACCAGAACTGAAGTAGTGTTCAGACCGGATGAAATAATATGTAAACAAGGATCCAAAGCCAATCAGATTGTAACAATCACAAATGGTTTAGCAAAAGTTTATCTGGAAGGTTATGACAATAAAGACCTTATTATTGACTTAATAAGACCTGTAAGCCTTATTTCCGGACCCGGAATATATACGGATCAGATTCACCATTTCTCTTTAAAAGCAATAGAAAAAACGCATTGCTGTTTTTATAGTGTGGATGTTTTTAAGGAAATTGCAAAAAAAAATCCCGCAGTTTCCAATGCTATTTTAGAGTTAATTAGCGAAAGGGCCATCTCATATTTTAACAGGTTTCTTTTTCTGACTCAAAAACAGGCTGTAGGAAAAGTAGCTGAGATTATTTTATACCTTCATGAAAAAATATATTTAACAAATCCTATAAATCTCACTGTTTCATATCAGGATTTTGCTGAACTTACAAACCTCACTAAAGACACTGTTATTAGAATATTAAAAAGTCTTGCTTCTGAGAATATTATAGAAGTAGAAAATACTACAATCGCCATTCTTGATATTGAAAAACTGAAAGTGTTCAGTAATATGGGATAAATCATTTATTCTTTAAAAAAAACATTTAAGTAAACCGGATTGTGGTCAGAATTTTTAAAACCAAAATCCAGTGTTTTAACAGATTCGGGTTCTATATTCGGAGAAACATAAAAATAATCCAGAATCGTTGTAGTTGTTACTGATTTTGAATATGGTACATTTACATCTCTGTTTGAAGGGACTGATTTATCATAAACACATTTCCATCCTTTAGAAAATTCAAAAGTATTTTCCTCGGATAAACGGAGCTTATCACCATTTACAAAATGTTTTTCCTTAAAACCTTTTGGATTAATATTCCAGTCTCCACCTATAACCACATAATTTCCTTCATCATACCATTTTTCTGCATACGACTTTAAATAACTAAGCTCTCTCTGCCTTAAATCTTTCGCATCGTCAAATGCAGAATTATGAGTATTTACAATAAATAACTTTTTGCCCTTCTTCTTCAAATTAAAGATTGATACCATAAAGCATCTGTCAAGAAAAAAAACACTTTTAGGCCATGAGTAGTTAGTTGGGTATGAAACTCGAACCATTTTAACAGGAGCATATCTACTTAAAGTAACTAAACCGGCATCAACTTTCCCAGTTGGATTAAATAACGGAAAAGGGATAAAAGGAACTTTGTAATTCTCCGTTTTAGAAATAAAAAAAATAGGTTTATTCATTTTCAAGATATGGTCTTCTTCTATCCCATATGATCTGTGAGAATCAAAATCGACTTCCTGTAGCATAAAAAAATCGACTGAGTCTGCCGTTTTTATAAAATCAGTTATTCCATTTAAATATTGATTTACCTGCGAATTAGCAGGTCTCATTCTTGTCCCGCCTTCATAAAAAAAGTCCATTTCCTTTCCTAAACCTGCATAACCGATATTCCATGTTACTATTTTAAAAGTGTCTTTGATTATTATTTCAGTTGCCTGGTATGATTGTTCTGTTTCATTTTTAGGTTTGAAATCAAAAAAGGTATTATTAATAATTATTATTCCGAAATAGGATATTCCTATAAGTATTAGCAATACTGATATTTTCACTATATAACCTACACTCCTTTTCATATTAAAAGCTTACAAACAAAATTATAAATTATATTGTAATTAAACACAAAAAAGGGGCTGCATAAAGCAGCCCCTTCTTATTATTTATGAAAATTTTAGTAACGTTTTCTTGGTTTGTAATGAGTGTGTAATAAATCATGTGATTTATGTCCAAGAGGTTTGCCTAAGAAATCCTGGTAAATTAAATGTACTTCAGGATTTTCGTGTGATTTACGTAATGGCATTCCTTCGTCTTCAGCATAAATAGCTTCTGAACGTTTTGAACGGATTTCTTTGCTGGTAGGAATAGGTTGACCACCACCACCGAGACATCCACCCGGACAAGCCATAACTTCGATGAAATGATAAGAAACGGTTCCTTCGCTAACTGCTTTCATAAGTTTTTTGGCATTTGCCAAACCATGAGCAATAGCAACTTTAAGAACTGCACCTTCGAGGAAGCCCCATTCAGGAACACAACCTTCGATTTTCACAGCAGCTTCACGAACACCTTCAATACCACGTACCGGGGTAATATTGAGATTCTGGAAAGGAACTTCACGTCCTGTTACGATTTCATAAGCAGTACGTAATGCAGCTTCCATAACACCACCAGTAGCACCAAAAATAACAGCAGCACCTGTTGATTCACCCATAATACTGTCATAATGACTGTCTGGTAAACGCATAAAATCGATACCTGCCTGTTTAATCATCATTCCCAATTCACGGGTAGATAAAACATAGTCAACGTCCTGATATCCGCTTGAGCGCATTTCGGGGCGACCAGCTTCAAACTTCTTAGCTGTACAAGGCATAATGGATACAGAAACAATGTCTTTTCCGCTTAAGCCTTTTTTCTGAGCATAATAAGTCTTAGCTAATGCACCAAACATTTGTTGCGGTGATTTACATGTTGAAAGGTTATTCAATAAATTGGGGAACATATGTTCCTGGAATTTAATCCAACCTGGTGAACATGAGGTCATCATAGGAAGAGCAACCTGTTCTTTGTCAACCAAAGCTTTTTTCAAGCGGGTCAGTAATTCGGTACCTTCTTCCATAATGGTTAAGTCAGCAGTAAAGTCAGTATCAAGAACAGAGTCGAAACCTAATAATTTTAAAGC